>CAYVEI010000076.1:14728-20856 GCA_964450515.1 uncultured Terrimonas sp.
TCACCCTGCAATCCTGTGCATCCACCAAAAGAACAGCCGGCGTGGAGCTTCTCGGATAATCGTATAAATGACTCAGCGTAGTTTGCCCGGAGGAATCAATAACACCATCTCCAAAAGCAAACTGAAAGTTAGTGCCCGGCGGAGTAACCACATTAAAATCTACAGCTATTTCATTGCACACAGAAGTAGGAACGTTATAATTGATTTTAGTATTGGCTGAAGGGTTATATACATTTACCTGGCCTACGGCGGAATCCAAACAACCACCATAGCCCTTTACATACAGCTTTACCACATAGTTCCCGTATACGTCATAAAAATGCCTGGGGTCGTCCAGCATGGAGTTGGTAGTGTCGCCGAAATCCCAGTAAAAGGATTCATAATTCTGTGACCTGTTAAAGAATTTCGCTTCCAGCAACTGGCATACAGACGAAGTATCGGTTGCTTCAAAAGCCGCTACAGGGGCCTTTACGTCTATATAATCTGTTCTTGTTAAAGAATCGCGGCAACCCTCACTATCAGTTACCACTAATTTTACGCTGTATTTTCCATCAGCATATATATTTGATGGATTTTGCGCTGTTGCTGTTTGCCCGTTGCCAAAATCCCACGCATAAGTAAGTCCCGCACCGCGTGAAGAATCATTAAACGCTAAAGGCATACCCGGACAGAACAAGGTTTGCGCGGCGCCAAAATAGGCTTTGGGCGCCGATACTTTTACAGGATCTGCAAGGGTAAATGCGTCTACACAGCCATCCGCATCTTTTACGGTAAGCTTAACGGTATAAGTGCCGGTATCGGCGTACTGGTGCGTAAATGGAGGCGCAGAAAAGGTTTGCGTTGTATTATCCCCAAAATCCCATAACCATTCGGCAATGGATGTTCCGGAAGTGGTGGACCCATCGGTGAAGCTAACGGCATCGCTTCCGCAGTTTACCGCAGCAGGGGAGGTAAATTGCGCCGTGGGGCCTTTTACCCCGAGCGTTTTAGTTTCCGTTGCCGAACAGCCGTTTTTATCGGTTACGGTTAGCTCCAGCAAGCGGTTGCCCGGCAACTGGAAAAGGGTATCAAACGACGGCTCATTGCGAACTGCCGCCCCTTCAACAAACCAGGTATATGACGCAATCCTTGATGTATCCTCCACTGAATTGAAAACAAGCTGTGTGTTTTTACACAAGGCAGCAGACGGCAACGTAAAGTCGGCATTAACGGAAAAAAGATCTATTTGCCGCACATATACCGCAGTACAGGAACCGTTAATAACCGTAAGCTGCACATTGTATTGCCCGGAAGCGGGGAAGGTATGCTCCGGGGGATGTTGATCTGTGGAAGCCTGACCATCACCAAAATTCCATTGGTAAGAAATACCGCCGAGGTCAATATCTACAATAGAACTATCGGTGAATTTTACCAGCAGGGGGTTGGAACAGTTCACTTCAAAACCAAAATTAGCCACCGGCGCATCTTTACGGAATATGTCTGGTTTTGTTATTGGCGTTCCCGGGCAGCCGTTATTAAATGGTGTTAGTGTTACTGTAACCATACCGGTATCCCGGAACAAATGAACCGGGTTTTGCTCATCGGAAGTTTCTCCATCACCAAAATTCCAGAGCCATTCATTGGCGCCCGTGGTGTACGTGACTGTAAAGTTTACAGGATCAGATACACAGTTACCGGTGTTGTCAAAATCAAAATCCGCGGCTGAAGGTGGTGTTCCAACCTTCACGGTATGAGTGGCCGTAACCACACAGCCATCAACCGTAGTAACCCTAACCGTCATGGGAAAAACGCCGGTATTGGTATAGGTGTAGCTAGGATTTTCCAAAGAAGAAGTATTTCCATCGCCAAACTCCCACCAATACGAATCTATAGCGTCAACAGTCCGTATCTCCGTTGTGGGATGAACCGTAACGGCATTTACACAGCCTTCATCCACATTGGTAATAATTTTAACCGTGGTGGGAATCACCCGCACAAAGCGGGGTTTGGTAATGGTATTGCCGCAACCATTGGCGGTTGTTACCGTAAGCGTAACATCATAAGATGCGGCATTAGTATAAGTATACGTGGGATTTTGTGCTGCAGAAGTATTCCCGTCGCCAAAGTCCCATAGCCAGCTTACAGCGCCAGGCGTGTTGTTTTGAAACTGTACTTCAAGCGGAACGCCACAACCTAAGTTATTGATAGCGGTGAAATCAACAGTTGCTTTAGGTGTTATATTGATCGTTTTACTAACAGAGTCGCTGCAATTCGGGTAATTGTGAATGAGCTTCACCGTGTAGCTGCCCGCTGCGTTATAGGTTTTAACAGGATTGATTTCCGGAGATTGTGTGCCATCGCCGAAATCCCATACCAAAGACGAAGCACCGGCAGCGGAAGTGTTTTCAAAATGAACGGCTTCAACTAAACAACTGTTGCCGGGGCTGTTGAAGCTTGCCGCATAGGTGGTAACCGTAACTGTTTTTTGAGCCGTATCCTTACAGCCATAATTGCTTTGAGCGATCAGTTGAACGGCATAATTTCCATCCGCAGCAAAATTTACCACCGGGTTGGCGGAATCTGCCGTACTGCCGTTTCCAAAGTCCCATGTATAGGTAAGCCTGCCCGGCCCGCTCGACTCATTGGTAAAAGCCACGCCAAACGGTGGCTTACATTCTGCTGAAGGGGTATTTACAAAATCGGCAACAATGCCCGATACCATGCGGATATATCTTCCCCTGCTTACCCGCCGGCTACAGCCGTTGCTGCTGGTTGCCGTGAGTGCTACATTATAATACCCCGTTTCGGTATAGGTATGTTGGGGGTTTTGCTGGTTGGATGTTCCCCCGTCGCCAAAATCCCAGGACCACTCACTGATCGTTCCCACAGAAGTGGATGCCGTGCCGGTAAACTGTACAGATGCCGGCAAACAGGCGGTAGTAATATCAGCCACTAAAGAAACAGCAGGAGAAGGATATACGGTAATATAACCCGTTTTGGTAACCGCGTTAACCCCGCTCTGATTGCGCACCACCAGGGTTACCGAATACGTGCCGGGCTGATTAAACGTTATACCCGGGTTTTGCTGATTGGCCAACTGGCTAAAAGAGCCGCCGTCTGTAAATTCCCAGTCCCAGTACTTGGGATCGCCGGTAGATAAATCCCTGAAGTTTACGCGGAGCGGTGCACAACCCGATAGTACAGATCCCGAAAAATCTGCTACAGGCGTTTGTGCCTTCACAGCCTGAACAAGCAACAATACTAATATGGTATTCAATATTCCTTTTTTCAAGCCGCATTACATTTATACAGGGTCAGATTATTAAACGGTAAACTACTTGCCCAACGGCAAATTTGGCCAAAACTATCGTATTTTTTTGTATAGTTCAGACCTGTATATCATAACTTTTCAGGGGGTAAGTCAAAGGACAGGATACTAACCAGATATACGTTTGGCTATTCAGAGAAGTTGGGTTACACAAGCACCGTTTTATGTTTTTTTAACCAGCTTAAGGTATGCTATACGACTGGTATTGAAGGGTTTGGCTTCAACCAGCTTTGTTGTGTTATTGGTGATCTTCCAGGTATCATTAAGCCTTTGCAGCGGCTCGCCGGCACCCGGAAAGTTTGAAAATATGGTGAGGTCATTTACATTGCCCTCCCAGGTACCCATAACCTGTTCGGTTGTGGCTGTTTTTATGGCAAATACCTTTCCATCTTCTTTAAACTGAAACTCATAGCCATCGAAATTTGCAGTAATGTCAGCATTATCATCTGTAAATACCTGCACCATCCACAGCCCGCTGGTCATGGCATTTATAATGAATCTTTTCCCTATGTCCTCCTTTACTTTCTTACACTGAAGCCCACTCAATGAAAAAATAAGCAAAAACAGCAACCCGTAACAAATACGAAATATTTTCATGAAATCCTATTTAATCAAAAATGATACACCGTTTTGTATTTATTGGTAAGATACTGCATAAAATACTTCAGCTGCAACGGTTCACCTGTTATTTTATTGCATAATTCGCTGCTGGTATAGGCCCTTCCGTATTGATATACATGTGTTTGCAGCCATTGGTGGATTTGTGTATAATCACCTTCCGCAATCTGGTTCAATAAGCCGGGATTCTGCTTTTGCATGTAAGCAAAAAACTGTGCGGCATAAAGGCTACCCAGGCTATAGGTTGGAAAATAGCCAAAGCTCCCGTGGCTCCAGTGAATATCCTGCAGGCAGCCGTTTTTATCATCCGGTACATCAACACCCAGTAAGGTTTTGTACGATTCGTTCCAGAACGATGGAATATCTTTTACATCCACGCTTCCCTCTACCAGCTTTTTCTCTAAAGTATACCGGATCATTACATGAAAATGATAGGTGAGCTCATCCGCTTCCGTACGGATAAGGGAAGGCTTTACCTTATTTACCGCGGCAAATAGCTGTTGCGCACCCGCCTGGTTTAACTGCGGAAAGTATTGCCGGATCAGCGGGATATTATGCTCTATAAAAGCTTTATTTCTGCCAATGCAGTTTTCCCAAAGCCGGCTTTGCGACTCATGTATACCCAAAGAGCAATATTCGCCGAGCGGTAAACCGTACTGATCCGCCGGTAACCCCTGTTCATACAAAGCATGACCGCCTTCGTGCAAACAGCTCCATGTCATTGAGGTAAAATCATTTTCATCAATACGGGTGGTAACGCGCACATCGCTGGTATTAAAACTGGTGGTAAACGGGTGTTCGGAGATATCCTGTCTGCCTGCTTCAAAATCGTATCCCATCCGTTTCAGCATATCAAGTCCAAAGCGCCATTGCGCATCTTTATCAAAATGCTGGTGCAAAAAGCCGTCATCCGGCTGCGGCCGCTGCATAACGGTTGAAAGCAATGATTGTAAGGGCTTCCGCAGTTCATCGAATAAGGCATCCAGCCACGCAACCGTGGCGCCTTTTTCAAATTCATTCAACAGGGCATCATAGGGATGCTGCTCAAACCCAAGTACAAGGGTTTCGTCTTTTTTAAGCCGGATAAGATCGCCAAGGCTTTTTTCAAAAACGCGGAAATCATTTTGCTTCCGCGCTTCTATCCATGCATGATAGCTCCTGCTGGTGGCTTCAGAAAGCTCCCGCACAAAGGCTGAAGTATACTTTTTATTCTTCTTATAATCTTCCAGCGTTAATGCTACATTGCGCTGCTGCATGTCAGTAAGTCCGCCCGCTGCCGACAATTCATTCAGTAATGCGCCTAATTTTTCCTCCGCAAAAAGCTCGTGGGCTATTTCGCTGAGCGTGGCCATTTGTTGCCCCCGGAGCGATGCGCCTTTGGCAGGTAAATACGTTTCCTGGTCCCATTGCAAAACCGCCAGTGCATATTTTACATCTGCTATTTTACGCATTTGAGCGGCGTACTGCTCATATAGTTGTTGAGATGTCATACGATTGTTAGGAACAGCTTTCAGCTAACAGCACCATTCCTGCGGTTTGACGCTCCTTCGTCGCGTACCGGCCGCTGCTTTTCATTTTCAAATTCTGCCAGGATAAACCTGTTGGGACTGCTATACACCGAAGCAGCCTCACCTCCTTCTCCTCTCCTTGCGGAGAAGAGCGGTACTTCGGCGCAATCCCAAACATTTATTCTTCCATTGCCGGGTTAAAATATATCTGGACTATTTGATCCAACTTAATCCTAAATTCATTAGAGTTTACCGTTTGTAGCTAATCTTTAGGATACACCCATTTTCAAATTTTCAAATTCCTCCCACCACAAAGGTTTCCCACCCCTCGTATTTTCCAAAATAATGTAATGCCAGTTTCCACAGGTACAGGCTCACTTTATCAATGCTGTTATAATCTACTTTATCCGTTCTTGAAATATGCAAACTGTAAGGACGGTCTTTCACACCAATTTCTTTACCGGCATTTTCTACCACAAAACCGCTGTCCTGCACTACCCTTGCAAACCTTTTCCTGTCTGCCTCTGTTTTAAAAAAGAGAAAATGATCTACTTTACGGGGTGCGGTCAATTGGTCTCCTTTTGCATGCAGGGCATCCACCATACGCCTGTTTTGTATACGCTCCATTTCTTTTTGGGTAGGATACAATACATTGAGATAGTTGCTGAGGTCATCATCGCGGTTCACCAGAACAG
>CAYVEI010000077.1:0-20560 GCA_964450515.1 uncultured Terrimonas sp.
TAGAATACGTGGTTTGGGACCACGGGGTCGCAGGTTCGAATCCTGTCCTCCCGACAGAAACAATTTCTTTTTGAATCAAAACCTGTAAATAGTAATCATTTACAGGTTTTTTCATTTTACAACCTACCCCAATTCATCAGAAAATATCAAACTCCCGGTGAGGTAAACAGTGAGTTCAAATCTGGCATAGGCTTTGAACTCACTGGATGTTGTATAATTAACTGAATCATAATTGATTGCGTTCATTTATTTGATCGCTTTTGATAGGATTCGAAATGGATTCGAACGTGCGGACATCATAAAACGTGAAGAGTGAATTCAAATCATTTCAAAACTTATCAAAATTGGAGTATGAGAACTACGCATTCTTTTGCCATCGATTTCATCATCAGGAGGTGCAAGGAAAACAAAGACAAGGCAATGATTTTTGCACGCATTACGGTTGATGGCGAGCGGAAAGAAATATCATTGAAGGAAATAATCAATAGTGATGATTGGAACAATGGGCAACAAAAACTAAAAGGAAAATCAACGCAGGCGAAGGCAATTAACAATTGTATAGATGATGCCCGATTCAAATTAAAACAGAAGTACAGGGCGCTGGAGGAAAATGGATCAATCATCACTGCCGAAACCATCAAACAGGCCTATCTCGGTGTGCAATTCATGCAAAAGCAATACACACTTACTGAACTGCTGGATTACTATTATAGAATCTGGAAAGATAAATTGAAAGACGGCTCACTGAAGAACTACAGAACCACTATCGCCTATTTAAAACTATTTGTTGTACATCACTATGGAACCAGTCCGGTTTTTTTGTCCAAGGCCGATATGCAATTGGCTACCGAATTTGAATACTATCTCCGCAATAATCCCATTAAGCAGCATGATCCCTGCCGTGGCAATGGCGTTGCCAAACATATTCAAAGGTTAAAGCGGATATTGAATTGGGCTGTAGAAATCGAGTGGTTAAAAATGAACCCGGTTGAAAAGTATAGCTGTCCTCTTAAGCGAAGCAAGCGCAAAAAACTTGACTTCCAGGAATTAATGCTGATTCATGACAAAGCCATCCGGGATACAACCTTGGGCTTTGTAAAGGATCTTTTTGTATTTAGTTGCTACACCAGCTTGGCATATGCAGATGCAATTAATGTTACTCCCAGCGATTTCAGAATTGATGAAAATGGTTCATTGTGGTGTACAATATACCGTGCCAAAACAGATGGCCTTTGTGAATTTCCGTTACTAAAACCGGCGTTAGAAATATTAAATCAATATTGGGATAAATCGAAACCATGTACATCCACTATTTTTCCATATTTAACAAATCAATATGTAAACCGCTGTCTTAAACTTATTCAAGAGATTTGTGAAATATCAACACCTTTAACATTCCATGTAGCGCGACATACTTTTGCTAAAACGATAGCATTAAAAAATGGTGTTCCTCTCGAAACCATCCAAATGATGATGGGACACACTAAAATAAGCACAACCCAAATTTATGCAGATGTCGATGAAGAGAAAATTATTCATGATATGGTAAATTTAGAGGCGAAATTGATTGCGAAAGAGTCGGCATATTTGGAGTTGCAATTAAATTCTGTATCGGAAAATAGACGGGGTTATTTCAGTTAACTTATTTTTCATTTACTTAAGTATATTTTTGATAAGCCATTATTTACAAAGGTTAAATTTATTCTATTTTACCGAGCTTTCAATCTAGGGTCTGGCCACCTTTTGTATCTTTTGCCAAAAACGGCAATGAGATCGGAGCGCAAAAAGTAGGGGTGGCCAAATAGTGACAGCTACAGGCATTTCTAGACAGCTCCAGTCAGTTAAAGACAGTTCGAGGCAGAGCAACGGTTAATTAACCGGACAATTGACTGATATTTTAACCGCCAAAAACCAGGCAAAATGAGTTCAAACATTCGTGTCAAGAAAATTGCAACATTGCAAGCAGTCATTTATCACACAGAAAACAGTCACCAAATTTTGCTCTCAAATGTGCCGGACGTAATTACAGGAAAAGGAAAAAGGAAGAAAAAATTACCCAAACAATTATGGAGACTAATGATGGGTTGCTGAAACAGTCGTTAAGTAAAGGGATACCCACAGTTATTCCGGGAAAGGAAAAACCTAAAAGTGATTGGATCAGTATCGAAGATGTTGCTGATCTGATGAGTGTAGGTGTGCGGAAGCTGTTCCGGTTTCAAAAAAAATCGTCGATTCCAAAATTGAAAATCTGACATTTTTGAGGTTAATTAATAAGTGTGGTTACTTAAAGTTAAACCCAACTGTCAGATTAAGTCTTGACTATTTCAATTCATATCTTCTATCAAATAGAAACTTTCATTTAAATTTTCAGTTAGGGGACATTCCAAACTAACGTGAGTGTGGATCTTAAGATTAAAAAATGGAGGATAACCTATCTATAAAAGTGGAGCTACACAAACCTCCGCACAAGTTAACTAAGGCATTGATGGGGACTTCTGCGTCTTGTATGCTCAATATCACAAACGGTCTTTAAAATATCATTGACTGATTCGATAATACCTTTTTTTTAAGAGCGCTTTTTGTTCCATGAGCAAAAGTGTACTTTTTGTGTTTTGCCTTTTACCTATTACCTGATGTAGCCCCTGGGAGAGTAATTGCTCTATCGCTTTTTGATTAATAAATCCCTTATCAGCAAAAGCCTATCCTTTTAATTTTGAAAATAGTTTTATAATTATCCCTAAATGCTTGTCCGCTGCCATTAGCGTATCAAGAACACAAAAAAAGTCGTAATAATTTTTTTAATACTAAATGATGTGGTATTTAAAGATTATTACGTACAATAAGCTGAGACGGCAATAGCAAATTATTGAACTCTTTTTTATTTCCGTTTTCCGATTTTGTTTTTTCAATAATTTCTATCAGCATTTCAGTGGCTTTTTGTCCTTGCTGATAAGGAAATTGTTCTACTGATGCTAGAGGAGGGTGATCCATATAGTTACAGATAGCCTCGTTGGCAAAACTTACAAAACTTATGTCCGTATCTATTTTTATCTTTTGTCGTTTGCAATAGTTTATAGCATCCAGAGCGACATAATCATTAAAAGTTATTATTGCAGTTGGTCGTTTGGAAAGGGCCAGAAGCCTTTTTGAGACTTCTACGTTCCCGTCAATTGTAAGATCGGAATTGACAATTAGTTTTTTGTCGAGCTTAATTTTATTTTTCCTCAATGCTTTTAAATAAGCAAGATAACGCTCCTTACTGGCAGAAAAGTTTTCAGGTCCGTTAATAAGACCGATTACTTTATGTCCCTTTTGTGCTAAAAAATTCACTGCTTCTATCATGCCATTCTCCAGTTTGCAGGCTATAAAATGGATATTTTGCATTTTAGGTATCCTGTCAACAAATACTACAGGTATGTTGTTTTTTTCCAGCAGATTAAAATGTTCGTAGGTGAAAGTGTTTTTTGAGATAGATATAAGCATGCCATCCACGCGATGGTCTTTCATTGTTTCTACAATGCATTGCTCTCTTTCCTGTTCGTCTCTTGATTGCCCAAGCAGTAGCCTATATTTTTTTTGATATGCTACGTCTTCGACACCACTCATTATGGATGCAAAAAAGGTATTGGAAAAAGATGGTAATATTAAGCCAATCAAATAAGTTTTACGTTGCTTAAAAAAGATGGCTCTGTTGTCGGGCTCATAATTTAATTCTGAAGCCAACTGCGTTACACGCATTTTCGTTCGAAGTCCAATACTATGATGGTTACTTAGCGCCCGAGATACCGTGGACTTCGAAATATTAAGCCGTTTGGCAATATCTATAATTGTGACCTTCCGCGGTGTCATAAAATCATATTTCATTAAAGTTACAGAAAAAGAGATGTAGCGAAATACTAAGACAACCGGTTGTCCAAAAAAAATAAGCACAACCGGTTGTCTAAAGGAAATATCAAATACAGTTTCTACTATTGTACTAAATAATGGAATTTAAAACTACAAATTATATGACCGCAATCATAACGGGCGCTGCTTCAGGGTTAGGTCTGGCAATTGCAAAAAAGCTAATGAAGAAAAATATAAATCTTGCACTGTTCGATAAGCAAAAAGAAAAGTTGGTTGAACTCTCAAGTCAGTGGACTGGCAATTATGCAATATTTGAAACTGATGTTGCAATAGAACGAGAAGTAAAGGAAAATGTAGCAAAAGTAGTTGAACAGTTCGGTGCAGTTGAGATACTAATAAATAGTGCCGGAATAACCGGAGCTACTAACATTAAAAGTCATGAAGTTGATGTTGACGATCTACAGACTGTTTTCAATGTGAATTTTACAGGAAGTTTTTTGATGTCGAAGCATGTGTTGCCATTCATGCTGGCTAATCGTTATGGTCGTATTTTACATATTGCTTCTATTGCTGGTAAGGAAGGTAATGTAGGTATGCTAGCATATTCAACTTCTAAGGCTGCTGTTATTGCTATGGCAAAAGTGCAAGGCAAAGAATACGCGGAAACAGGCGTAACTATTAATGCGCTAGCCCCGGCCGTTATTCAAACGCCTCTTGTTGACATGATGCCCGCTGCCCAGGTGGAGTATATGAAAGAAAGGATACCTATGAAAAGATGTGGAACATTGGAGGAGCTTGCAGACATGGTTGCATTTATTGTATCACCTGAAAATAGTTTTACAACGGGGTTTACCTTTGATTTATCGGGAGGACGAGCTCTATATTGATTGTTAGGTACAGTCAATCAAGGATTTCGGTTTTGTAATAGGTTTGGGATTTGAAGGTTTGAGATGATGTTTAATTTAAAAACTTAGTAAAAGTGACAAACAGAAATTTTACCATCAACATTGGAGTAGTAGGTTTGGGATTGATGGGTTGCAGTATAACTACCTGCCTGCTTATTGCCGGACACAAGGTAATAGCGGTAGCGCCCATACCTGCAGATATACTGCTTGCAAAAAAACGCATCGCTGCACATCTTAAAAGGTCGTTTAAAGAGAAACTGGTTAAAAAGCTGTCAGATCACTATCTTAAAAACTTGATCGTCACTGAAGATTATACTGATTTAAAAGAATGCAGGCTTGTAATTGAGTGCACCATTGAAAACATTGACATAAAAAAGACAGTGTATAAAAAGATTGAGAATGTGATAGATCCTGATGCATTAATGGCGAGCAATACTTCTGCAATTCCTATCAGTTTGCTACAGGAACAAACCATACATCCCGAAAGATTTTTCGGACTGCACTGGGCAGAACCATCACATACCACCCGGTTTCTTGAGATTATCTGCGGCGATAAGAGCGATATTAAGAAAGGAGAATATTTATACATGCTTTCGCACAACTGGGGAAAGGAACCAACACTTGTTCGCAAAGATATACGTGGCTTTATCACCAACCGGGTTATGTATGCAGCTTACCGCGAAGCTATATCACTCGTAGAAAACGGCTATGCCACTGTTGAAGATGTTGACCGTGCCTGCAGAAATAACGCCGGTTACTGGATGACGTTGGTTGGTGTATTCCGCTGGATGGATCTTACCGGCGTACCCGCATACCATACCGTAATGAGAGATCTTTTTCCTACATTAAATAATGACACAGAAGTTCCCAAACTGATTGACGATATAGTTAAGAAAGGTGGCAAAGGTGTTGCCAATGCCCATGGTTTTCACAAATACACGCCTGAGGAAGCAAAACTCTGGGAAGAAACCTTTACCGATTTTAGTTACGATATAAGAGCGCTTGCGCTTAAATATCCTGAAAACATTGTAAAGAAAAAATTAGCAGCAGCAAAAAAATCACGCACAACAAAGAAAGCCAAATGATATGTTGATCATTGACGCGCATCTCGATCTTTCAATGAACGCCCTTGAATGGAACAGGAACCTTAAAAGAACATCAGCAGATATAAGAGCAAGAGAAAAAAATGTTACCGACAAACCAGATCGTGGCAAAGGAACAGTATCATTGCCTGAACTGAGGAAAGGTAAAATAGGACTTGTTGTAGCAACGCAGATAGCAAGGTTTGTGGCGGAAGACAGTACACTTCCCGGCTGGCATTCACCCGAGCAGGCATGGGCGCAAACACAAGGGCAACTCGCCTGGTATAAGACAATGGAAACAGAGGGAGAGATGGTGCAGATAACCAATACCGATCAGTTAGAACATCATATTCAACTTTGGAATAACAACACTTTGCCCGATGAAAATAAGCCTGTTGGTTTTATCCTCAGTCTTGAAGGCGCGGATTCATTGGTTAATCTCTCCTATCTTGAAAAAGCTTGGCAAAATGGTTTGCGTGTGCTCGGTCCTGCGCATTACGGACCGGGAAGATATTCCCCCGGTACAGGCATGGAAGGACCCTTGACGCAGGAAGGTGTAGCATTGTTAAAAAAGATGGAAGAACTGAATATTATTCTTGATGTCACGCACCTTACAGATGAAGCGTTTCAGCAAGCAGTTGATTTATTCAAAGGTTATATCTGGGCAAGTCATCACAATTGCAGGGCATTGGTCCCGCATCAGCGTCAGCTTACAGATGACCAAATAAAAATATTGATAGAGAGGGATGCTGTCATCGGCGGAGTGCTGGATGCATGGATGCTGATGCCAGGCTGGATACGCGGCAAACATGACCCCAAAGAAGAAAACATTACACTCGATACATTAATTGATCATTACGACCATATTTGCCAGATCGCGGGCAACAGCAATCATATAGCCATAGGCAGTGACTTGGATGGAATGTTCGGGCTGGAGCAATCACCCTGCGATATAGATACGATTGCGGATATTCAGCAATTAAAAGACCTGCTTACAAAACGCGGTTATTCTCAAACGGATATTGAAAATATTTTTAATGGTAACTGGTTAAGATTTTTGAAAAAGGCGTGGAGATAGTAAGCCTTCCTTGTTTAATTAATCATATAATATGAAAAGAGGAGAATTTATCACTCATGCCGCAATTATTGGAGCAGGAGTTGCTGTATTTCAAGATAAGACAATATTAATGTCGAAACAGAAACAATCAAAAAAAGCCAGGCTTGCCTTTATTGGTGTTGGTATGAGAGGCATTGGCTTATTAAAAGAAGCAGTATCTCAGGGATATTGTGAAATAGTTGCTATTAGTGACATTAATCAAATCGCTGTCAGTAATGCAAAGAAAATCATTAAAGATTATCAATTGGCAGACCCAGATTGCTATCTAAAAGAAAATGATTTCGAAAGTATTGTAACAAGAAATGACGTTGATGGAGTACTTATAGCTACTCCATGGGAATGGCATTTGCCGATGTCAGTTGCAAGCCTAAAAGCTGGGAAATATACAGGTTGTGAAGTGTTGGCTGGTCAAACAGTCTCGGAAATATGGGATTTGGTAAACTTACAGGAGAAAACCAATACTCCATACATGATGATGGAAAACGTTTGTTATAGGAGGGACGTGATGGCAGTGTTGAATATGGTGAGAAATAACTTGTTTGGTGAAATTACTTATACGGAATGTGGATATCAGCATGATTTGAGAGAGGTCTTATTTAATGACGGTGTACACATGATTGGACACGGTGTTGAATTTGGAGAAAAAGGAATCAATGAAGCCAGATGGAGAACACAGCATTATGTGACACATAATGGGGATATGTATCCTACACATGGCGTTGGGCCTGTATCAAATATTCTAAATATTACCCGCGGTAATCAATTTGCTCAACTAGTATCCATGGCTTCTCCTGCTATTGGGTTAAATAAATATATTGTTGAAAATAATGGACTTAACCATCCCAACACAAAGGTAAAATTCAAATGCGGTGATATAGTTACTACTCTTATCAAATGTGTAAATGGGGAAATAATTAAAATGACATTTGATACTTCTTCTCCGAGGCCCTATTCGCTAGGCTTTCGTATACAAGGAAGTGAGGGCATCTGGACTGAAGACGCTAAAGGGATTTATCTGCAGAAGCATTCGCCACACCCTCATCAGTATGAACTGGCGGAAAAATATTTCAATGAATACGATCATCCTTATTGGAAAAAATATGGCGCTAAGGCGGAATCCTCGGGTCATGGAGGCATGGACTATTTTATAGTCAGAGAGTTTGTAGATTGTGTGATCAACAGGAAACCCTTTTTGATGGATGTATATGATGCAGCCATGTGGTCGGTACTACGCCCGCTCTCGGAAAGATCTATAGCAAAAGGATCACAGCCGGTTTTAGTACCCGACTTTACAAGAGGAAAATGGAAAGGAAGAACACCTGTGTTCGGGCTGCAGGATGATTTTTCCATCTGAAGTGGTCTGTCTGTATCGAGAAGATGTCAATGAAATCAAAATTTTTGGTATGAAAACAACGATTTCCTTTTTAATGATCCTGGGGTTGCTGTGCTGTAAGGCTGCCTCAGGCCAGGAAGGCGTGTTGCCTTTGGGAAGCCATCCACAGGCCATACCGGTGCCACATTTTCCCGACAGGGTACACGCTTTTGTATGGAGAAACTGGAATCTTGTCAGTCCCGAAACAATGGGCAGAACAATAGGGTGCAATGCTTTGGATATTATTAAAATAGCATCCTCCATGGGGCTCCCTTCTTATCAACCTAAAGAACCCGGCTTTGACCGGCGTATATATATAACCGTTATAAGAAGAAACTGGCATTTATTACCCTACGCTCAATTGCTTACGCTGCTTAACATGAATAGTAATGAACTGTCCGTTGCATTAAAGGAGGATGATGGTTTGTTCATCAAGCTCGGCAACCTAAAACCTGAGATTGAGGAGCTGAAGTATACCGCCCCGGATAAAAAAGCGATCAGGGGCGCTTTAAAAATAAAACATATTGCCCAACAGTATTTTCGGGGGCAAAATACCTGCACTCCCTTTCAGTTTGTTGAGGGGCTAAAGTATGCTTCCGGGAAAAAAAATGAAAATGTTTATCAGCCGGGCAAGGACAGGGGTCTGAGGCTTGTTTATTCCTATTTTGGCACCTATGGCGATCCTCTTTCTGATACGCTGCAGGATCTGTACCCGGATGGCCTGCTGGAAAAGCTGGCTCAAAGCGGGGTGAATGGAATATGGATGCATGTGGTTTTGAATCAAATTGCCCCGGGCGGCGCTGCATTTCCTGAATTCGGGTCAGGGCACGCTTTACGTATTCAAAATCTGAACAGGATCGTTGCCCGGGCCAAGCGATATGGCATAGACATTTACCTGTACATTAATGAACCGAGAGCAATGGATGCTGGTTTTTTTATTAACAGAGAACAGGTAAGGGGTACAAAAGAAGGAAACTATTATGCCATGTGCACCAGCAGTAAAGAAGTTCAACAATGGATGAGAGACGCGCTGGCATATGTTTTTTCGGGTGTGCCCGGATTGGGAGGCGTACTGACAATAACAGCTTCAGAAAATTTTACCAATTGCGCATCACATGGAAATCAGAAGGGCTGCGAGCGTTGCAGCAGGAGAAGCTATGCTGAAATTATAGCCGGGGTAAACCGTACTATAGAAGAAGGTGTTCATAAAGGTAATCCTGATGCAAAAGTAATAGTATGGGATTGGGGCTGGCATAATCACGGGCTTGCGCCGGATGTAATTGCTGCTTTGCCCGATGATGTATATCTTATGTCTGTCAGCGAATGGGCCAAGCCGGTTGAGCGTGGAGGTGTGTCCTCAGAAGTGGGCGAATACTCCATGTCTGCGGTAGGTCCGGGGCCAAGGGCATTACAGCACTGGAAATGGGCAAAAGAGAGAGGACTGAAAACAATTGCCAAGGTGCAGGTCAACAATACATGGGAGCTTTCTTCTGTTCCCTGGCTGCCGGTGCCGGATCTTGTTGCACGCCATATGTCAGCGCTTTCAGATGCAAAAACAGACGGGCTGATGCTGAGCTGGTCCCTTGGAGGCTATCCTTCTCCCAACCTGGAAATTGCCGACCGTATCTCAAATCATCCCGAACTTTCAAGGGAGGAAGTATTGAATGACCTTGCCGGAGAAAGGTACGGGAAGCCTGCTGTAAAGGCAGCGCGTACGGCATGGAGGGCATTCAGCAATGCATTTGAACAATATCCGTATAGCGGCGGCACGTTATACACCGCCCCACAACAATATGGACCTGCAAATTTGCTGTATGAACAACCGACAGGGTATAAGGCTACGATGGTCGGGTTTCCTTATGATGACCTGAAAAGCTGGAAAGGCATATACCCTGAGAACATTTTTATGCAACAGTTCAAAAAGGTTGCTGACGGTTGGCTTGAGGGACTTAAGTACTTTAAACAGATAGTTGTCTTGTCCGACAGCTTACACCGGGCCAATGCCACGTCTGATGAGGATATTGCTCAGGCAGCATATTTACATTTTGCTTCGGTTGCCAATCAGGTTGCCTACGTTGTTGACCGGGATAAGCTATTGGCGAATAATCTCTCATTATCAGATAAAACCAGGCTCAGGGAAGAGTTGCGCCGTATATTAAAACAGGAAATACAGCTTGCTTCTGAATTGTTTGAAATATGCAGCAGAGATTCCCGGATCGGTTACGAAGCTTCAAATCAATATTATTACGTTCAGCAGGACCTTGTTGAAAAAGTCATCAATTGCAACTATCTCCTTGACCGGCTAAAACGATAAATACATTCCTGCAAATTTTTCAGCTCCATCTGAAGAAGAAAGCCTTACATACCCAATAAACAGGCAGGTCTGCGAATGTAAGCAGGCAGGGTTCTGACCGGCAAAGAAGTATATACAGTGTCATGATTTGGAAAACCAGTAGTTTATTAAAAACTAATAATCAGATAGTTTTGTTTTAAGATTTCTGAATAGCTGCAATACTAAAGACGCATATGAAGTCATATATCCCAAAACTATTCTGATATGAAAATAAGGACGTTGCCGGTTTATATGATCTTTTTGACGATGGGGCTCATTGATTCAGTAGGACCTATGGTCAGCCTGGCTAAAGAATCATTTAAAATATCAACAACAATAGCATCCTTGCTGCCGATGTTAGGCTACATGATGTATGGTCTGCTCTCAATACCCACAGGTTTGTTACAAGATAAAAAAGGGAAAAAATTCATTATGAACCTGGGGCTGTCAATTGCTCTCGCCGGGCTTTTCATTCCCATTATATCGGGGATGTCCGGGAAAATGATAATTGATCACAGCTCCTTATCTCAATTTTATAAGATACTGGCAGCGATCCTCATGTTGGGAGCGGGTGGCGCTATTCTCCAGGTTTCCGGAAATCCGATCATGCGGGATTTTTCCGAACCGGGTCAGTATTCCAGAAATCTGTCGTTTGCACAGTCTTTCATTACTGTAGGTTCTTCGCTGGGTTTTCTTCTTCCTGTCATCATGCTTCGTGCGTTCGGCCTGGATTGGAGCATACTATTCCCGGTTTTTGCAGGAATTGTTTTAACCGGCATTATATGGTTGAACATGCTTCGCATCCGGGAAGGAAATGATACAGATAAACATGCGACGGTCAGATCATGCTTCAGGCTCCTTAAGAATAGTTACATATTGATTATGGTTGTCGGCATCTTTATTTATTGCGGGATTGAAATATCGATGAGTGCTTATGTACCAATTTTACTAAAGGAAAAGTATAATGTATCCGTCGAGAAAATAGGTTTACTGATCGGCTGGTCGCTTTTTTACCTGCCTATCCTGTCCGGCAGGTTTTTGGGGGCATGGATCATGTCGCGGATAGCACCCACACGATTATTGTTATTTACTGTTTTATTTTCATTTTTGGGTTTTACGCTGATCTTCAGCAATTCGTTTGTGTTAACGCTGTTTGGGATTTTTGTTATTGGATTGGGGTTTGCGAATATTTTTCCTCTTTTATTTTCAATAACTATAGAATACATGCCCGATCATGCCAATGAGCTATCGGGCTTAATGGTATCGGCTATAACAGGAGGCGCTTTTATTCCTCCGGTGATGGGAGTGGTTGCAGACGGCGTCTCCATCCAAACCGCTTTTCTGGTGCCGGTTGTATGTATCCTTTATTTGCTCTTTGTAGCGGTCGTCAATAATGTACATGTGAGTAAAAACCGAAGTATAATAGTTTAAGAAAATTCAAAATAAAATTTGACTACGATGCGAGGCTGAGACATGCCTGGGCTTCCGGTGCCAAGTCAAGCTAATTATGTCTGTATGTTATCGTGAACAGTGAGAGGATAAATGTGAGAAGTGAAAGGAATGTCTCACATTTATCGCCTGCCTGTCATGCAGGCGGCAGGTAAACCGGTAGGCAAGTCTCACCTCTCACAAAGAAATACGAAAAATTATTGTTGACACAGCACTGGCAGTGTCGTTACATTGAAAATTATTTACACTAATGGGAAAAAAGAAAGCTCTGGTTAATGCTGCTTTTGCAGGATTTGGAGAAGTAAACTCTCCTCTTCCGTTAATTAAGGAAAAGTGTTCGGTTGCGTTAGAAGAAGTCAGGTCTCTTGGATTTGAAATCATAACTACAGAAGTGATCACAGACGATCCAAAAGGAGCTGATGTTAAACACGCTATAAACCAATTTAAGAGAAAGGATTTTGATGTACTGATCATTTGCCTTGCCGGCTGGATCCCATCCCATGCCGTTATTTCCCTTACAAATGAGTTCAAGGCAAAGCCAATGATCCTGTGGGGGCTTGCAGGGCATATTGAAAACGGGCGTATTGTTACAGCTGCTGCCCAGGCTGGTACTACTGCGTTGCGGAAAGTATTTGAAGACTTGGGATATAAGTTTAAATACCTCTATAATATTATTGGAAAACCATCTCCACTGGAAAAAATAAGAAGTTTTGGGATTGCCGCATCTGCAGTAAAGTCAATTGAAAATACAAAGGTAGGTATGATTGGATACCGCGACATGAAACTTTATAATACACTTTATGAAGGGCTCTCGCTGAAAGCTTTAATGGGCGTGGAAGTTGAATTTTTTGAAATGCTCGAGATGCTGCAACTGAGCGAAGCTGTTGAAGAAAACGAAATATTGAATGTACTGAGAAAGCTCAAACAGGAATGGGAATTTGTTAAACCTGTTGAAGACGGGTTCTTAAAAAGGGGGATTGCTTATTATCTCGCCATTAAAAAAATTGCCGAGGGTAATCATCTGGATGGAATATCATTGAAGGATGTTGACGGGATGAAAAAAATCCTGAATTATCCCCCGGCAATGATCTTCATGCTTCTTTCCGATGAGATGAAACTAAGCACTATTCCCGAGAATGATGCGATGGGAGCCGTTACGCAACTGGTCATTAAGCATCTTACAGGCCAATGCGCGGCTTATTTAGAATTTTATGACTTCCTGGAGGAAAGCGTGTTAATGGGAGTGCCTGATTTTGTTCCCTCCGAAATTGTGGAAGGGAAAGTAAAAGTTACAAGAGCAGCTTTTGGCGGTATAAGCGGCGGATTGCTGAATATTTCAGCCGTCAAAACCGGTCCGGTCACCATTGCGCGGCTTTCTAATACTGCAGACCAGTATACCATGCATGTATGTACCGGTGAAGGAAGATTCAGATCATGGGAAGAAGCGGGCTGGGACCAGCCGGCGCCCCAGCTTCCAAGCCTAGAAATATTTCTTGATACGCCTGTGGAAGCGTTTACACAAAAAATTTCCGGGCAGCATTATATACTTGTTTATGGAGATCATGTTCAAAAAATAGCTGATTTCTGTTATCTGAAAAATATTAAAGTAATCTAACTGCAGACATGAAGAAATATGATGCTGTTATTGCGGGATATATCTGCGTTGACCTGACTCCTGAGTTCAAAACAAATAAATCATTTACCAATATCTCCGAACTTCTGAAACCAGGTAAATTAATAGAAATCGCCGGGCTTACCTATGCAATGGGAGGCGCTGTGGCAAATGTTGGGATGGCGATGAAAAAATTCTCGAAAAGCGTTTTTTTGAACGGATTGATCGGGAATGATTTTGCCGGGAAAATCGCCCTGACGTTCTTAGATCAAAGCGACCTTTTAACCGGCGTAAGAACGATTGAAGGCGAAGGCACGGCCCTGGGGCTTGTTATTGCGCTCCCGGGTGTGGATCGCATCTTCCTGGAGTCGCCCGGCTGCAGTCATTTATTCGGAATAAAGCATATTGATTTTGATGTTGTAGCAAAATGCAGGTTGTTTCATTTCGGGTATCCGCCGCTGTTAAAACAGTTTTATGTGAAAGAAGGAGCTCAGCTGCTTGAGTTATTTTCCGTAGTACAGCGAATGGGTGTGGTTACCTCACTCGACTTTAGCCTGGTAGACCCTGAAAGCGAATCTGGTAAAATAAACTGGCCGGAAACGATAAAAAGAATACTGCCATATACAGACATTTTTGTCCCGAGCCTTGAAGAAGCGCTTCAGATAATGATGCCCGAAGAATATGCAGAAATAAATTTAAATGCCGGCGGTTCTGATATTATTGAGCTGGTTACTATCGCAACTATACGGGAAGCAGGAAAGCGCATCATTGATGCCGGGGCCAAAATTGTATTCATAAAAGCAGGACATCGCGGGGCATATCTGGCAACGGGAGATGTATCACTTTTAAATGAAAGGCCCGGCTTGAATTTGCAGGAAGAACAGTGGAGCTACCGGGAACTCTGGTGTGCTGCCTACCCCATTGATCAAACCAAAGTAAAAAATGCCTCTGGTGCAGGCGACACAGCTTCAGCAGCCTTTTTATCAGCCATCCTTGATGGAGAAAGCCCGGAGCGTTCCTTAAGATTTGCGACCATGGCCGGCAGGAATAATTTATACTGCTCTGATATTTACAACGAACTGGATAACTGGGAACAGATGTATAAATCTTTAGAGCTTGAGCATGTGGAAGTAGTCAATTTAAAACTTTTAAGAGACAATACTTTACACGAAGCACATTCCAAATTGCCGCAGGCGGGTAGCGACCTGCCTACCGGTCAGGCAGGCACACGCCTGTAGAACGTGCTACCGGTCGGTGTTTAACCGACCGGAAAACCGGCATGGAACGACAATTTGGAATGCAGCCTTTCCCGGAACAGAAATACTGCAAAAAAATTGAGAAATCACTAAACAATATGTATGGATAGCTTAAACATATCTTCAGACTGGTGGAAACAAAGCGCCGCAGGCATACCTCATCTGATAACAGAAACACCTGGACCAAAATCAAGGATCATGCATGCTAATACTGCCAGGTATATGAAGGGGCTCAGCTCCCAGGTAAAGCTTTTTCCTGTGTGCTTCAGGGAAGGCTTTGGTATTACCTTAACCGATGTTGATGGAAATAAATACCTTGATTTCTCATCAGGAATTTATGTTGCTTCCCTGGGGCACTGTCATCCTAAAATTTCGGAGGCTATTTGCTATTGGGCAAAAAAGCTGATGAATGTACATGATTTTTCTACTCCGGTAAAAGAAAAGCTGATGGAAAAGATGGCTGCCATTTTACCGGGAAAATTAAATGCCATCCAGTTATATTCCGATGGGACTACTGCCGTAGAAGCCGCGATCCGGGCTGCAAGGGCTATCAGCGGAAAGCATGAATTCATTTCAGCTTACCGTGATTTCCATGGAAAAACATTAGGTGCGGTAAGTTGCGCCCAAATGTATCGGGGGGAAACATTTAGTTATGGACCAACAAGAGCCGCGGGTTTTTATATGGTCCCACGTCCGGATCCTTACCGCCCTCTCTGGAGCAAGGCCGACGGCACCATTGATACAGACGCTTATATACGTTTTTACGAACAATTTTTAGTTGAGGCAACCGTAGGGAATGTAGCTGCATTTGTTTTAGAGCCTGCCCAGGGATGGGCGGGGAGTATATTTCCCCCTGATGATTTCTTCCCGAAATTAAAATCCTTGTGTGAGAAGCATCGTATTCTCCTGTATGACGACGAAGTATTGGCCGGCATGGGACGTACCGGGGAGTGGCTTACCCTGAACCACTGGGGTGTGACCCCTGATATTGTGACTTTCGGCAAGTCGTTTGGTAACGGGTTTCCCGTAACAGCGATGGTAGTAAGTGAAGAAAATGGCGGATCACTCGAAAAAATTTCAGCGTCATCAAGTTATGGAGGCAACCCGATGGCCTGCGCAGCGGCGCTGGCATCCATAGAAGTAATTGAGGATGAAAATATCCTCGAAAATGTTCGTTCCATCGGCAATTTTTTTATGACACGGATGAAAAAGATGAAAGAAGAGCATCCCATTATCGGAGATGTTAAAGGCAAAGGTTTTTTGTTGGGTATAGAGCTGGTAAAGGATAAAGGCACAAAAGAACCTTTTCCCGAAGCCGGCAATTTAGTATATCAAAAAGCTTTCCGGAAAGGACTGGCATGGATCCCCGCCGGGCATATCCTCCGTATGTCCCCACCCCTGATCATGGATGAGAAATATGCTAAAATGGGAATGGATATTATTGAGGAAGCAATTGCAGAAGTTGAACATGAATTTGGATATAGCGCATAACACATTTCAATGAAACAATACAGACTTAACAGGCTTTTTAATCCTGTATCGAACAAATGTTTTGATGTTGCCATAGATCATGGCTTTTTCAACGAAGCGAATTTTTTGCAGGGAATAGAAAATATCCAATTTGCTGTTGAAATCATTGTTAAGGCAGGACCGGATGCTATTCAATTAACACCGGGACAATTAAAATATCTGCAGTCTATACCCGGCAAACAAAAGCCCTCCCTTGTGCTGCGTACTGATGTTGCAAATGTATATGGAGCCGCTCTGCCGGTGCACGCTTTCAGCAAGATGATCAGCCGGCCCGTGCTACAGGCCGTACGTGCTGATGCCGCCTGCTTATGTGTTAATTTGTTTAGCATTCCCGGCGCTCCTGAAGTAACAGCCCAATGTATTGACAATATTTTGAAATTAAAAGTGGAATCGGATCTTTACAGTATGCCCCTGATGATAGAGCCGCTCGTGTTTAGGCCAAATATTGAAAAAGGAGGCTATATGGTAGATGGTGATATAAAAAAAATATTACCTCTGGTGAGGCAGGCAGTTGAGCTGGGAGCGGATATTATCAAAGCTGACCCAACCACTGATATTCATGACTATCACCGTGTGATTGAAATCGCCGGTGCAACGCCTGTCCTGGTCAGGGGAGGAAGCAAAGCCAGTGACGAGGAAATTATTATCCGGACATCAAAGCTAATGGAGCAGGGCGCAAGCGGAATCGTTTATGGACGTAATATAATTCAGCATGCCAGTCCTGCCCTCATTACAAGAGTACTAATGGGTATAGTGCATGATAATAAGCCTGTGAAGGAAAGCCTGGACACGCTGCTCGCATCGTTGCCCGGGACAGCAAACAGGTAAAATGTGCAAACAGAGTGTTATAAACGGGCAACGCAAGAGTTTTATAAGTTTGACGATTGGGATAACTTTATCCGGAGCAATTGTTATACAGATATGTTTTCGACCAATATTTGAAGCAGCAGGGTTAACAGAAATAAAAGCATGCATATGAATATAAATAAGTTTTTTTTGCTGACAGGGGTATTTATGTGTACATCTTTTGTTTTTGCACAGGTAAAGCCTTTAAAGCAAATCAGGCCGAATGTTCTTTTTATAGTTGTTGATGATCTGAGACCGGAACTCGGCTGCTATGGAAAAACGCAGATAAAATCCCCCAATATTGACCGCCTGGCTATGTCGGGCATTGTTTTCAATAATGCTTTTGCTAATTACCCGGTTTGCGGGCCATCCAGGGCATCCTTATTAAGCGGCATATATCCAAGTACCAAAAGGTTTGCTATCTGGAATGCTTCACAGGATAAAGATGCACCGGGAATCGTAAGCCTGCCAATGTATTTTAAAAACAATAACTACCAAACGGTTTCTTTAGGTAAGGTTTACAATAATTTTGAAGACGGGAAAGGAAGCTGGGTGAAAAGCTGGCGCCCGCCCGTTACTAACTGGGATTATCAATCAAAAGAAAGTATCCGGGTTTTTGAAGAAAGAAACAAAGAGCGGTATAAAGACAAGCATGTTCGCGATAATAATAACCTGCCTCAGAGAGGACCAGCTTATGAAGATCCTGATATTCCTGATATCAGCTATGAGGACGGCAGAATTGCAAGCCGCGCTGTCGAAGAATTACAAAACTTCAGCAACAGCGACGAGCCTTTTTTTCTTGCAGTGGGATTTAAAAAGCCTCATCTCCCGTTCAACGCTCCCAAAAAATACTGGGACCTGTATAAAAAGAAAGATTTTAAGCTGCCCCCGAACTATTTTTTCCCAAAAGACGCTCCGGATATAGCAAGGCTTAATTGGGCCGAACTAAGATTTTTTTATGGTATTCCTTCCTCCGGTCCTTTGCCCGATACCACCGCTATTAATCTTATTCATGGTTATTATGCCTGTGTAAGTTATGTTGATGCGCAGATTGGTATAGTGTTAAATGCACTGGAAGAGCTTGGGCTTTCAGAAAACACGATAGTAGTGCTTTTGGGAGATCACGGATGGTTTCTTGGAGAGCATGGTTTCTGGACAAAGCAAAGCAATATGGAGAAAGGTCCCCACGCACCTTTAATCGTAAAAGTGCCCTGGAAAAATGGAGATGTCCATACTTCTGCATTAGTCGAGTTCGTGGATATTTATCCGACGCTTTGTGAACTGGCCGGATTAAGCCTGCCGGTCCATCTGCAGGGAAAAAGCCTGGCACCCCTTCTTGATGATCCATCTGCTCCCTGGAAAGAATCCATTTTTTACAGGGCCGGCACGGGGGAAACTATTTTGACAAAAACACATGCTTATACCGAATGGATCAATAATAAGACAGGGCAACCTTATGCCCGCATGCTCTATGACCATCGTACTGATCCTGAGGAGAACGTAAATGTGGCGGATAAACCTGAAAATCAAAAGCTGGTAGAGGGACTTCACGAAAAGCTGACCAGGCATTTGAAAGCACGTGATAGCATCTTTATTCCATGATCAGGAAGACGGATGTACATCATACTGCATAACTAAAAGCTAAAATTACTGTACCAAATAACCAATATGATATGAATAAGTATTGCACTGCACTTCTGATTTGTTTTTTTTTATTGCTTACACATTTTGGTATTGCGCAACCGGAAGTATTTAAGATAGGTGTTGCAACCAGGATAATCAATAATGAAGTAGGAAGTTATGTACAGGGGGCGGGCACCCTCCGCAGGGCTACCCAGATTCGGGATAACCTGGAAGCAAATGCTATGTATTTCTCGAAAGGGACCTTCCGGTTATTAATGGTCAGTTGCGACCTGGTGGGGCTTGAATCTTCCTTTGTTGTCCGGCTGAGAGAAGCCATGGGAGTTGCTGCCGGCATTTCCCCGCGCAATATATTAATATCCTGCACACATACACATGCGGGTCCATCCCTGTTAAGGACAAATTATATTATGCCGGTGGATACAGCATATATGGAACGCCTTCAGCAATGGATGGTGGATCTGGCTTCAGAAGCCGTGAAAGCTGCCCGGCCGGGGAAGATCGGGTGGGCGAAAGGGGACGTGCAGATCGGGTTCAACCGCCGGGTGACCTGGGCAGACGGTACGCATACCATGCACGGTGATACCAAAAGAAAAGACTTTGCGGGGTTGGAAGGTCCGGTTGATCCGCAGCATTTAGCCATGTTTGCATCAGATCTGAAAGGCAAACTCTTAGCTGTTTTATACAACAATACAACACATCCCACCATTTTTTACGGTGCAGGCGTATATTCCGCCGACTTTCCGGGAGAAGTAAGAAAGATGATCCGCAACAGGATCGGCAGCCCTATCCCCGTGCTCTTCCTGAACGGGGCCCAGGGCGATATTTCCATTGAAAATATGCTTGATCACCGGACGGAAACAGTGGAAGAGAAATTGAAAAGAGTCAGCGAACTGGTAGTCAGCAAAACCATGGAGCTGTATAAAAAAGTAACCTATGATGATGATCCTGTGCTAAAGCATGACTACCAGGATTTAAAAGTCGCCCTCCGTTCACCATCCACCGAACAGTTAATTGAAGGCCGCAGCATACTGGCACGCGTTGACAAGGGAGAAAATGTTGGCATAATGGAAACGATCCTGGCATACGGAGCTATCCGTTTGCAGGAACTTTATACCAATAGCCCCTTTGAGATATTGCCTGTGCATGCTGTTCGCATAGGAGAACTTGCAATAGTGACTGAACCCTGCGAACTATACTGTCAGTTTGGGCTTGATATCAAACGCCGCAGCCCGGCTTCAACCACCGCTGTTGTCGGACTTACAGACGGGCATGGCGGGTATTGCCCCACCATTTATGGTATACTTGGAGGAGGTTATACCGGGGCTCCCATTTCGTGGTGCAGGCTGGAGCCATATGCAGGGTACAAGATCGTCGAAACGGCTGCCAGGTTATTGAATGGGTTGTTCAGAGATTAGCGTAACTACCGGAATTTTGCTTATTTCAATATAAACCTGAATTCCAAAAGTATTTATTCAGGATGAATACACTTAAAAATAACTTCCGGCTGGTAACGGCTGTAATGATCTGTGCTGTTTTCTGTTCTCAAAGCGGCATCAGCCAGGAAAAGAT
>CAYVEI010000078.1:0-20498 GCA_964450515.1 uncultured Terrimonas sp.
TTGCTGCGGTATTGTTATTTCCACTTTTGTTACTTGCCCCACAGCTTTTGCCATGCACATGCTGAATACGCCGATGGAGAGTATCAGATTTCTTTTCGTTTTTTGCATAATCCTTTTCCTTTTGTTTGTCAAATAATAACAGTAGTGGTTTGTGACTATCGGGTTTTCTCTTTTTCTACTCTTTGCGGCAATTATTTTTTTTCGATTTTCGTTAGTTCTATCATAGCAAAAGCGCAGGGGAGCAGGCGAATGATGCCCTTCTTCCCGGTTTGTTTTAAAACACTGATTTCAGGCATTATTTCAAACCTGTTACCGGCTGTATTAGATGCATTAATATTTTTGTGACTCAACTCCCATACCTCGCCAGCTTTATACCCTTCAGGGATGAGTATTTCCAAATCCTGTACACTCTTATCGGAACGATTTACAACAGCAATAACAATGTTTTTTTCATCATTTACAACGGCCGCAGCATCCACAGTAGTCAGGAACTCATCGGCCATGGCAATCTCCCGCGAATCTCCTGAAAGCGTTATCTCTGCGCTTGAGGCTATAATACCAGGTCCTTTCACTACCACATCTGTTTTATTCCCCAACATTTTACTTCGGTATTGTTTGAATAAATAATAAGTGGGAGTAAGAAATGCATCATCGGTCCCCACTGTTCTAATCATACCATGTGCATTAACAGGAAATATATAATTGGCCATTCCTACCGTTGGGCTCTGCCGGATGAATACATTCAGCATACCTGCTGTTACCGCCACATCAAATTGTTTCCTTACAGATTGGCGGTTAAACTTGTATGCAGTACCATCAAATACAGAATGCCTGTTATTCCACTCATCAATAGAAAGGCGGATGGGATCATGTGTTCGTTGTAATTTTTGGTTTATTTCGTCAAGCTGTTTACTAACTAATTTTATATGCTTTTCCATCTTAGCCGGTGCATAAAGCGAACCGGCACCATTTTGCAACTCGCCATCTTTTAATTTTGATTCTACATAGTAGTGTTGCGTCAGAAAATCTATATACTTACCGCTGCGCTCCAGTACAGCTTTATTCCATGCAGTGGCGGTGCCAACACCTAGTAATTGCAGCTCAGGGTATTTTTCTTTAATTACCGATGCCCAGGCTGCTAATCTGTTAGCATAGACTGTATCCTGATCTTGTATACGAGCGGCCCTGCTTGCATGATAGTTCTCATTGCCGATACACCAATATTTCACCCCATAGGGTTTTTTATGCCCATTGTAAGCCCTCAATTTCCCCATAGGTGTTTCTTCACTACCATTTACATACTCTATCCATTCTAATGCTTCCCATAAAGTGCCATTATACAAGGGATGGCTGCCCATATTAAAATTGATATAAGGAGCAGTCCCTATCCGCTTGCACCATTGCAAAAATTCGTCAGTTCCGAATTGATACGATTCTTTTCCCAGCCAGGCCAACGTGGGTGTTGTTGGTCTCAAGGAACGTGGACCAATTCCATTTCTCCATCTGTATTCAAAAACAACCGTACCACCCGGCCAGCGCATTACAGGAATATCCAGTTCTTTTAAAAGTGGTGTAACATGCATTTGTTCATTTCCATCAACATCCGCAACACCTCCATATATCATACTGTCATTTACGTTTTCCAGCATCTGACCATAAATCATTGGATCAACAGGACGATGATGCTGATCGGGAAGCAAGATCTGAAGGGTTGTTTTTTGAGCTTCAGTGCTTGCCAATCCATTCAGTAAAATGTATGTTGTAGTTAATAGGATCCACTTCATGAGTTGCACATTTTTTTAGTTTAGTTTGTTATTGCGGCTGCAAGGCTATTATTGCCACTGCGCATGGATGCAGTTTTATTGTGATCTTGCCTGCAGCCTGCTTTGCCTTTTTTGTTACAGGTACAATTTTGTAACGATTGCCCGCTTCATTGAAGGCATTAATATCTTTATAACTTAGCTCCCAAAATTCTTTTATCTTATAGCCTTTGGGAATCTTTATCACTGCGTCTTGCTCCCTGTCGACCGACCTGTTTACAACTGAGACATGGATAGTATTAGCACTATTTCTTGTTGCAGCCACATCTACAAAGAGGAGTTGTTCTTCATCTATATTAACCTCCTGACAATCTCCTGATATGGTTATTTTAGCATCTTTCGCAATAATGCCTGGTCCTTTAACGATTGCTTCCATAACTTCTCCCTGCATTCTGTCCCGGTATTCCTTAAAAAGATAATAAAGCGGAGTCAAAAAGGCGTCGTCTTCACCAACCGATCTTATTAGCCCATGTGCGTTTACCGGGAAAATATAGTTGGCCATGCCCACTACAGCACTTTGTCGTATAAAGACATTTAACATTCCGGCAACTACGGCTACATCAAACTGTCTTCTTGGCGACTGGCGTTTAAACTGATAGCTGGTATCTTCATAAACTCTGTGCCGGTTATTCCATTCGTCGATAGATAACTTAATAGGATGCGTACGCTGCAGTTTTGCGTTCATTGAATCAAGCGTCTTGCCTAAAATTTTTAAGTGTGCTTCCATTTTTGCAGGGGCGAATAATGTGCTGTTGGGGTTCTCAATCGCTTCATTTTTAATTCTGGAGTTAACGTAATAATGCTGGGTCAAAAAATCAATGTATTTTCCTGCACTATCAAGAACTGTTTGGTTCCAGGCTTTAAAGCGACCTACAGCTAAAAGTTTTACATCCGGGAACCGTTCTTTAATAACACTGGCCCATAGCTTTAACCTTTTTGCATAGCTTGTATCCGTGTCTTGAATTCTCGTACGGCTGGGTAAATAATTTTCGTTTCCAATGCCCCAGTAGGTGACTTTATAGGGATCTTTGTGTCCATTGTATGCCCTTAATTTTCCCATGGGCGTGGTTTCTGATCCGTTCACATATTCAATCCACTCTAATGCTTCTCTGAGCGTTCCACTATACATAGGGTGATCGTTCATGTTCAGGTTTATATATGGAGCCGTTCCTATCTTTTTGCACCATTCAAGAAACTCGTCGGTCCCAAACTGATAATTTTCTGTTGCATTCCATGCAATCTTCTTCTGAACAGGTCGAAGAAAGCGCGGGCCTATACCATTTTTCCAAAAGTACTCATAGATGATACTGCCGCCGGGCCATCTTGTAACAGGTATCTTTAAATCTTTTAACAGCTCCCGTATATACTGCCGCTCATTCCCCATACTATCTGTTACACCCTTATATATCATACTATCATTTACATTTTCCAGCATTTGACCATAAATCATAGTATCAATAAAAACAGGTTTTTCAGGAATTCTGATTTCGATAGTTGTTGACTCCTGTGCTATTGCAGTCCCATGTACTGAAAAAATGAAAACTGCTAATTTTAAAACCTGCCTTTTAAAAAAAATCATAGCTCTTTTTTTAGTTATTGAAATTTTCGCTTCTATAGTCTTAGGTAGCGAATATCTTACAGTAGTATAGCTAATTATAAATTGATACCATCACTACTTCTTTTTATTATTTTATAATCATTAATTAACACTGTTTTATTATACATCACAACTTTTCCCTTTTTAGTTTTCTACTTTTTGAAGCCCTCCAGAGTATTAGAGAGGATAGCATAATAATTATGGCTATCGTAAATACAATTGCACTTCCTTTTGGAGTAATAAAACCAAGAATTAGGATTAACAGAGACATAAATAAAAGAGAGAACCTAATCATTTTAAGGCCGAATAAATTCTGCCTCCTAATATTTGACAGCTCCTCTTCATCTATCATTACAGCAGCTTCTTTTTTTACTGTTTTATAGTTGACATAGTTATTATAGTCTTTATTTTCTACCTGCTTCTTTTTTGCCCAAAGCTCATACACGATCAGTAGTACTAATGGCAATAACACTCCTATCAGCATTTCAGCAGACCTTTGCAGATTATAGCCGCTAATAAAGGGTACAATGATTTTAAAAAGAAGATTCACGGCAAGTGAAACTATAGTAACATAAATAGTAGCTTTCCCGGTTAAACGTTTTGAAAATAAAGACCAGATAGGAGGGAGCAGCATTGGCCCGCCGGTAATGGCGCCTAAACTCAATGTAAATTCTACGATTCCGCCTAAATAAGGAACTATTAAAGCAACCAGAATCATCAAAAACCCAAAAAACCAGGAGGAAGCTCGGGCAACAAACATCAGTTTCTTGTCGTTTGCGGCAGGGTTAATAGAACCTTTATATACATCATTCGTAAATACAGCAGATACTACATTAAGCGCAGTATTAGCAGATGCAGAAGTAGAAAAATACATTCCTGTTAGCATAAGACCTAATAATCCGGCGGGCAATACTTGCTTGCACACCATGATATAAGCATTTTCTGTCTCAATGCCCGTTAAACCGGGATTGATTACTTTATAAACCATGGGTGGAAGCATCCACAGTATTGGGCTTAAGATGTACAAACCGGCAAACAGGTATGCTACTTTTGATGCGGCTTTTGGTTTATCTACACTTGTATAACGTTGTACAAATGTCCAGTTTCCGCCAATGTAAAAGATGTGATAGATTGCAAAGGCAAAAATGAAGCCCCAGGTATAATCGCCACCTGTCAAATTAAAGAATCCGTCAGGTGCTTTGTCTAAAAAACTTTGAAGACCACCCACTTCGTTAAACACTAATGGCAGAATAATAAGCACAGCAGCCGTTAACACCACAAACTGAAGAATATCTGTCACCATTACTGCCCACAAACCACCTATTGCTGTATATGATATCATAAGGATACCCAGTATGATTGTAACTGGTATAATAGGATGATCTAATGAAGCAGAAACGAGTTTGGACACCGAATACAGAACAGCCCCTTTTATTAATACTGATACAATAGTGAATATGTAAATGTAGATTTTCTGTACCTGGTTGCCCAGTCTAACTTTAATAAACTCAGCCGCTGTCAGATTTCCGGTAGCCTTCCATTTTGGAGCGATATATAAACCTGTAATCATGGCTCCGATACACATGGTCCATTGAATAGTAACAGCAACCCATCCGTTGTCATAAGCAATTGCCCCCCATGCTACAAAAGTTCCGGCAGAAAAAAAGCTCATGAATAATGAAAGCCCTCCTATAAACCACGGTACTGATTCTCCTCCCGCAAAAAAGGATTTAAGATTCCTGCCGGTTTTTGAAAAACTGATTCCGACAAGAAGTATGAAAACCGAAAAAACAATAACTACAATAGTATCTGTCATTATTGATTTTTTATGAGTAACACTTTACTGAAAAGAGGGAAGCACTTACTTCTGCTGAAGGGTGTTCCATTATCAACTTTAGTTTTCTTGTAACAACTGGGTTGTCGAAAACGATTTCATTAAGTGTATGATAATTTCCTTTTTTACTATAGATTGTATTACCATTTTCATCTTCAATATGATAATTTCTAATGCAGAATGGCATTACTGTTTCCGGGTGTGTCATTAATACCGATTCCATAGGGTGATCTAAATCTGTATCAAAAACAAACTGAATTTTTTTGATGGACTGCTCACTATCCCAGGAGAGTTCTACAAAAGGGGATTTATCCTCAGATTCTGCTATCCATGCATTTGGTCTTGTAGTGGGACGGTCTGTTCCGTTGGTAAGATTGTGCACTCCGAAAATATTAAGTGCCTCGGATAAACCAATCGCAAGGTTTTTGCCTTCAGGTCTTCTCTCCGGGCACCAGAATTCGAAGCTATCTACGCCAGAGCCTTCGGGAGCCACTTGTTTACCATTATTGGACACGGCTTTATTGGTACCATTAAAAACGGAAAGTATACCTGTGATCCTTTCATTTGTGTACGCTAAGGATACATTTTCATTAGCCAGGAAGCAAACAAAAACATACTGATCTCTTTTAAGTGAATAATCAAAATCAATATTAACCCTCTGTTCTCCTTTTTCTAATGTGATGTTTTGAACCGCTTTAATCAAATCCGGAGTAAAGCCACCTAATCGACCACTTTGTCTAAGCTCAATCTGCAAATTTGTTTTATCCTTTGCGGTTACCAGTAAATTCATCTGGGGAATGCTTCCTTCAGCAAAAGGCAATAACTGTGCTGCAGCAACAACTAAAGGCTTATATATTACTTGCGTTGAGCTGAAGCCTTTAAATGATAATGTTGAGCTGGCTTCCAGTAGAGCATGCTTTACTAAGTCTTTCGGGTCATCTAACTTAAGTTGTGGAATATATTGTCCTGTTTTCAGCAGTTCTTTTTGTAACTCCGGAATGTATCCCTGATTATATAATTCAGCAGGTTTCTTATTATGCTTAATACAAAGTGATGCGGCTACTGCTACAGCCTGAGCGCCGTATCCGCAGGTAGCCATTACCCTTGTAGCACCAAAAGCCACATGACTTACACTAATAATGCGACCTGCGAAAAACAGGTTTTTAATATTACGGCTGTAAAAACAACGATAAGGAATTTGAAAAATACCCTTGCTATGCCATTGGTTACAAGGAGGACGGTCACTATATACACCATCGGCCGGATGCAGATCAATGGACCATCCACCATATGCCACAGCATCTTCATGGTGACGTTGTTCTATCACATCTTGCTGATGTAAAATATAGTCTCCTTCAAATCTTCGGCTTTCCCTTTTTCCTGGTATCGTTCCAACCCATTCTAATGTAAGATTAGAAGCCTCTGGAAACGTTCCGGAGTTCTTAATGTAATCCCATACGCCATAAATTACTTTCCATAGCTCCCATTTTATTTTCTCTGTATCATGGACAGTATCTAAGCGTCCGCCATATTCCACCCACCACAGTTTGCAACCATGTTCTTTGGCATTAAAACTTTTGAACCGTGGAATCTCCTTTGTAACATCTACTGCAAAGGAAGGAGCTGTGAACTTGACGGGCTTGCCGGTATCTTTTGTGTAAAAATACAAGGAGTGACCAAGCAACTCACCGTAGGCTGCGTCAGGTGCCATCAACTCGCCGAATTCTTCTTTTGATTCTGCTCCCATTCTAAAGGCTGCTCCTGATAGAAATCCTGCAATTCCGTCGCCAGAAGCATCGCAAAATAATGGTGCGCGAACAACGTATTCTGTTGAATTCTGACTGCAAAAGGCTTTGACGCTTTTTATAATATCATCTTCTCCTTTTTCCACTTCATACACAGCAGTATTGAGTAATAAAGTGATATTATTCTCCTTGATTACCTTTTCCAGAAGTATCATATCCAGAATCACGGGATTGCCTTCGGGATTTCGGTATGTATTTTCTACCAATAGTTCGTCTATCACACCTCCTTCTCTGCTCCAGCGGTTATTATTTCCTAAATGCGAAGTGGCTCCCAAAATCCATAAACGGACTTCGCTGGAGGCATTACCGCCCAGAACTGGTCTGTCCTGAATTAATACCACTTTTAACTCCTTCCTGGCAGCTGTTATCGCTGCACAAACACCAGATATCCCCCCACCGATAATAGCAATATCAGCAACGCAGTTCTCCGTTTTCAAATCTCGTTTCTTTTCTTCTCCGTTAACTTTCATTATATCTTTTCTTTGAATAATTCGGTATCTGAATATTTTCTCATTCAAACGTGCAACTGCTTTGTACCTGTACGAAACAATACAATTAGTATAAAAAATCAATCCTACTTACCAACTATCTGCATATCTCATAAAAAATTATCCTATTAGTTTATTTTAACTCGAAGAACATCTATGCCGCAGGGCTTTATTTTCAGTTTATATTTATTAAAACTATCTGCTTCTTTGATGGACCATTTTTTGTTATAGTACTCTGCCTGTGCTTTTTTTACGGATACGCTTTTTGAAATTTTTGAAGGATCTACTGATATGCTTACTTCCTGTTCCTGTTCGCTGTTGTTTAACAGGATAATGAAGTAATATTTACTGTCTGCGCTAACTGCCGTTATATTTTCTATATACGGATTATCTGCAGATACAAACTCTTTCTTTAGAAACATTCGGGCTGCTGTACCGAAAACAGTTCCATTGCCAAAACCATAGGTAAGGTGAGGGCCAACTTTAGGTGTAATAAATCCCTGGGGAAAAACTACTTGACCATTTGACCTGAGGGTTGCTTCAGAAATCAGGTAATCCGTAAGCCAGCCAATCTGCCACCAGGCATGGTGAGGGTAGGGGCCGGCGCCATTATTCATAGCATTCCAGTAATACGATGCAACCCCTGTAGCCGGATCAACAAAGGCATCCCGTCCCCAGGCAGCGGCTCTGGCCATATTTAAGAATAATGAATCTCCTGTTAGTCCAAAAAACCTGACAAACATGCCTGCATGACTTGCTAATAAGATCGGGCCCCTGTTATTAGCTGAACCAATAGCTCCTCCATGTTCAAATCCAAGTCCAACCTGGCTAATTTCCCAGTCCTGTAATTTCCTGCCTTTTACTTCTTTTATTGATCTGGAAGGAATTGGATGTGAGTAAATGGAAGTAGTATACATTCTGGCTACTTTTATAGCAGCTTCTTTATATTTAATTTGCTTCGTTACGTCATACAATTCCAACAAAGCTTGTGCACTTTGAGCTGTTGCAAAATCAGGTGCAAAGCGTGTATCACCACATACACCCAAAAAATATCCATTGTCTACAGCATTTTTTAGAAACCAATCAGATCCTTTAATAGCAGCGTTTAAATATTTTTTGTCTTTTAGGATATGATAGGCAACGAGGAGACCATAGAAAGTAGGACGGTAATCCTTCTGATCGCCAAACATCGGCTTATAAGTTGTATTACTATACGCTATTTCCCAGCTACCATCCGTTTTCATTGTCCTGAGCAGCCAGTTAGCGGCAAGTGTCAATTCCTTTTTGAGTTGCGGCTGGTCGGGTTCAAATACTAATACGTTAGCTATGTCGCAAATAAGATAATACGTTGTAGCAATGGGTTCCGTGTAGGGCCCCCATTCCTCCGTAAATCTTTTGGAGTCATACAAATAATATTGACCTGCAGCTGCTCCATAAAAAAATGAATCCCTGAGATTTTGCTGAGCGATCTTAAAATTTAATGCATAAGGTAACCTTTGCTCTCGCAGTATCGAATCTTTTGTGACATTCGCAAGCATCCACATAGCTCCGTAATCTGCATTCTTCATAGCATCTTTCTTAGTAGACTCAAAAACGCCTCCCAAATAAGCCTGAGCACCTATTGTTAAATCGTTGTACTCAGTATTTATCCACTTGGATGTGCTGTCGCTTTTTACATAGTCAAATAACCTTTCTATTCTTGATGAAAGCGATTCCTTCGTTTTTTTTAGGTTTAAGTAGTCGTTAAATTGATATATGTTAGTTACAACGTGCTTATACACAGTGTACCAATCTGACTTTTGTATCGTATATCTAAATGAAAAAGAAATACTGTCGCCTGCATTTAAATACGATTTTATTTCTCCCAAAATCGGGTGATACAATGTTGGGGTTAAAGTTGCTTGCCTGTTCATTAACGACAGACCTAATAACCAGTCTTTGTGCGTCAGCTTATCATTAAGCCAGGGATCTCTTCCTGTACCGGGTTCAGCTGTTACAGCTACAGACACTCCATTTTTATTTGTCAGTATTGATGTTAAAGCTGAAGCTGTTCTTTCTCGGGCCACAATAGGAATATTAGGTATTCCATGTCCATAGGCATACGCATTTACAAAATTTTCATTAACCGATTTCCCTTGTAGTATTCCAGGTATTATACCCCATTGAAAATCCTTTACATCTCCTTTTATTAGGGAAGGGGTTTCGATAGAAAAATAGCCTGCTTCTTTAGCCTTTACTGAAATAGTGACTAAGGCATCATGTTTATATTCATTATCCAATGTCCATGTGAATGATGAAGCTGAAACAGCATTCTCACTTTTAAAAACAATTGAATTTTCTTTCAACTCGGCAGATTTGGGAAAGAAACTATAGCTAAATCCAGCCCGGTTGAGCGATACAGGCGTTGTTGCATCCATCCATTTCTCAGAAACGAAGCGGTATTCCGGTTCGGGGAAATGAATGATCGATCCATCCCGATTCGAAATTACAGACCTGTCTGTCGTTGGTTTAGTCTTAGCATAGAGAACAGTGTACCTGCACCTGTTAATATCTCTTTCTGACAAAGGCTCCCATTTTGAATTAGTATTGATTTGCACCTGCTTTAGCGTAAAGCCGCTGTCTGAGTCTTGCCATGCCAATTTCAAATATTCATTACTCAGTTCTCTAGTGACAAATCTTTGAGAGAATGAATGAGTTTGTATAAATACAGATAATAATAGCGAAAGAAGAACATAAAAATATTGGTTACTATTCATTTTTAAACTCATTTTACTTTTATCCACTTAGGAAAAATAACTCTGGATGTCATACAACAGAAGCGTTCCTTTCTAAATTATCGCTACTAGTTACGTATCTCTGTGTTACTCTCATTTTAAATAGTAGGCTCCCGTTTGGCAGAAAAGATTTTTTACTACTCTACAGTTACCTATGCAAAACAGAGTAATAGCAAATAGATAGGGAATACTCCTCTCAGCATTCAAAACTGTCAAGCATTTTGATCTAATCAATTGCCTAAGCAACAATTAAATATTGTTACTATATTCTAAACTATTTAGCATGATTTTACCCAATATCTAAAAATATCCTTTATGCTATGTACATATTTTCTATAATGAACTTTTCATAATTAACACCCTACTGTTGACATAGCCACTGCTTTATGGTATGATTACACGCTGTTTAATAGACAATAGATTTGTTGATTATTAGACTTCAAATCATTTTTAATACCCTGGGTTTTGAACCAGATTTTCGTTTGTTTGAATTTCGATATCCGGAATGGGCCATAAATAGTTTGCAGAGGCAGTAAAAATTCTTGTTTGAATTACACGCATATCTGCTCTATTAGCAACCCCCGTATAATCGGGTGTACCATTTTCGTCAATAGTAGGAGCAGAAGATAGAAACCCTCTTGGTATACGACCATAGCAGGGGCCACTTAAAACCTGTTCTGCTATTCTCCAACGAACAATATCAAAATATCGAGTGCCTTCTCCCGCAAACTCAGCTTTTCTTTCCTTTCTTACAATAGACCGTAATTGAGGAATTGATTGACCAGATGTAATAATGGGCATTCCCGCTCTTTGCCTTACCTTATTAATAGCCGTATATACGGATTCATCTACCTGATTACCTTCAATTTTTGCCTCAGCGTAGTTTAATAAGACTTCTGCATAGCGTATAACTATGGGATTTATATCAGAATTATTAGGATGCTCTTCTGTTGGATCCGCATATTTTCTCCAACAATATCCTGAATAACTTGCAAAAGCATGTGTAGCATCTAGGTTGGGAACTCTTACCGCAGGCGTTACATTATAGTTCCAGCACATAAGGCTGTCCTTATGTGTTTCAAATTGATAGCCATAGTAAACAGAACCTGGTAATACAACAGTCATTCCCAAACGAGGATCACGATTTTCAAAAGGCTTTGCTGGATCGTATAATGGAGATACGTCTATGGAAAGGCCATCAACACAATCATATGAATCAACAAGAGATTGTACAGGTATTCTGTTAGAAAAACCACCTGCCAATCGTGATCTATATGTTTGTGGAGTTTGGTGGACAATATCAGTATAATTAAACTGTATTGCCCATATTATTTCTTTCGATGTTTTTCCTGCCCGCAAAGTAATGTTTCCATAATTTGGATTCAAAACATACTCAGTACCTTCCAAATCCATCACTTTGGAAGCTGCTATGGCCGCTTCTTGCCACCGTTCATTAAACAGCGCTGTTCGAGAAGCAATTGCCCAAGCCGCACCTTTAGAGATTGCCATTGTATTAGGTTGGTTCTGAGTTTGAAGCATATCTGCTGCCTCATTTAGCTCTTTAAGCACAAAATCTACTACTTCAGATTTTGGATTTCTAGCAACAGATGCTTCAGAAAGGTTTAAAGTTTTAGTTATTAGTGGCACTGCCCCATAAACACTAGATAAAAGTGAATAGCAATACGCTCTTAAGAATTTTGCTTCTCCTGTTGCCTGCGTTACAAATGCCGTATTGCTTGTTTCTATACGATCAATATTCTCCAATAAAAAATTACAGCGGGATATTACATTATACATATTATTCCACAGTGAATTAATGTGATTGGACGTTGCTATACCCCACATAGAGTGTGGGGGAGTGTCTCTGTTAGTAGATACATCTGAATACATTTCAAAAACATGGATGTATGGATTTTCTCCGATACGATAGTTTAGTGGGCTAAAGCAACCCACCAACGCAGCTCTCAACTCCGCTTCTGTGCGAAGAAAAGTTGCGGAAGATGGTGCATCTAAGGGAAATTTTTCCAATTGTTTATGGCATGATAAAAGGAAAAAACATCCAAGTATTACAAATATTTTTTTCATACGCTTATTTTTGATTTTGTTGTGCGGCATAGAACTCCGCAAAAGAAAATACTGTTTATAAGTAAAGAGTCTTCTCTTACTTCTTTTTATAGCCAATTCATTTAAAACTTAACATTCAATCCTACATTAAACACTTTTACCTGTGGATAGTATGAGCCATTGTTGTTAGCAGAAATTTCAGGATCCCAGCCAGGCCAGAAGTTATCTACAGTAAATAAATTTTCGCCCGACACATATAATCGCAAGCTTTGTATTTTCACTTTGCTCAACACATTTCTCGGTAATGTATATCCGAATTGTAAATTTTTCATTCGCAAATAAGCAGCACTCTTCATCCAATAATCTGAATTTTGTGAGTTATTGTTTTCTCCGAAAGTAAAGCGTGGAAATACTGCATTCGGATTGGGGTTTTCCAAAGTCCACCTGCTTTTTTGAAACTCGTACGCCGTACCGCCTCCCAAAAATGGGGTTATTGCACTACCCGTAAGATAACCATCCACTTTTCCAACTCCTTGCAAAAACGCACTTACGTCAAATCCTTTATATTCGGCAAATAGCCGCAAGCTGTAAGTATAGCGGGGAATAGTGCTTCCTAAAACTGCTCTGTCATTAGTATTTATACTTCCGCTTTTATCTGTGTCTTCGTAACGAATATCTCCAGGCCTTACTACACCAAAAGTTTGTGTAGGATGTAAATAAGTGCCGCTACCATCAAAGTCTGTTTCAGCTAATAATCCTTGTGAACGCAGCAGGAACAACGAGTTCATAGGATACCCCTCCCTGTTTACAATTGTACCTGTTTGTTGAATACCTTTAAGATCTACCACTTTGTTTTTTACATCAGAAAGTGCAAGGGTGGCACCATACTTAAAGGCATTATCTTGATTAGAATAATCTATTTGTAAATCCCATCCTTTATTTTCTACCACGCCTGCATTTTGATAAGGAGCCGATACTCCCATTGTACGAGGTATATCCAGTTGTAGTAAAATGCCTGTAGTCTTTTTATAATAATAATCAAATGAGACAGATAGCTTTTTGAAGACACGAGCGTCAATACCAATATTACTCATAGCAGTTTTTTCCCATGATATGGCTGTATTGGCAAGACTTAATATTGCTGCGCCATTTTGAATTAAGTCATTTGAAATATAACGTGGACTCAATGATACGGTGGGTGCAAAAGGATAATCGTCGCCAATTTGTTGGTTACCTAGTGTACCCCATGATCCACGCAGCTTTAACTCATTTATCCAGTTTATGCCCCCCATAAATTTTTCCTGTGAAATACGCCATCCAGCAGAAAAGGAAGGAAAAGAACCCCATTTATTTCCTCTCGCAAATCGAGAAGACCCATCATGTCTTAAGTTAGCTTCGAAAAGATATTTATTGTCAAAAGAATAATTTATTCTTCCAAAATAAGAAATTAAAGTCCATTCTGTGGCTGAGCCAGAATTACGCATGTTGGAAGAAGATCCGGCAGATAGTACAACATAATCTGGGAATAGGAAATTATCTCGAAAGGATCCAAAGTTTGAAGAAGAAGAGTTTGTGTATTGATAACCGCCTAAAGCTGTTACCGTATGCTTATCATAGCTTTTATTAAAAGTGATGTTTGCGTCCAATTGATCAAATCGATCCTGACCCATACTCTCATCATATGTATTCAAGGCCGGTAAAGTAAATCGTAATGAACCATTCGGATCGTATGTTTTTACCGAATTTACAAAAGAACGAACATTGGTTGGCGTATACGTTGGTGCATACGCTACTTTTGCAGTAAGTGACTTTATGGGTTTATATTCAAAAGCAAAGTTGCCCGCTAATGGCGTGCTTTTGCTTTTCCACCAACCACCATCATTCATAATCGCAACAGGATTTACGCCATTTTGACCTTCTCCATAAAGTCCATTAGTATATACTGACGCCCACGTTGCTGGTAATTTATTCACCAAACCCCATATCAACGCTGTACCAGTTGTACTACCCAGCGCTGCTCCAGAACCTCCAGGAAATTGAGGAGCGGCGCTCCTGCGTTGTTCTCTTACATATATATCAAAAGAGCCTCTGAGCTTATCCGTTATTTGCACGTTAGTATTCAGTCGTATAAAAAAGCGCTTGAAGTCTACATTTTTGATCAAGCCGTCTTGGCTTAACATACCTGCTGTACCAAAGAATTGTATCTTATCTGTACCACCGGATAAACTAACAGCGTGGTTTGTTTGCATTCCCGATCCATTCAACACCTCTTTGCGCCAATCAGTATCAGGATATAAGTCAGGATCTGTATCTTTATTAGCTATATAATCATTGATATATTGATCAGAAAATAAAGGCGTTCTTCCTACATTGGTATGAGCCTCGTTGATCAGTCGCATATGATCCAAGCCGTTCACCATTTTAGGCATATCTGTTGTACTTTGCTTACCTACATAGGCGTCGTAAGCAACAGTAAACTTGCCGCGACTGCCTCTCTTAGTCGTAATCAGTATTACACCATTGGCCGCACGCGATCCATATATAGAGGCAGATGCCGCATCTTTTAAGACAGAAACCGATTCGATTGTTGACACATCTATATGATCAATGGACATTACAACACCATCTACCAATACCAGTGGCTCGGAATTGTTCAATGTTCCTATACCCCTTACTCGTATACTACCACCATCTACACCCGGCTGCCCACTGCTTTGCGTAATGGTAACACCGGGAGCTACGCCTTGTAAGGCCATTGACGTAGATCCTACTTGCCGCTTAGCCATTTCTTTTCCTGAAACGGAAGAAACCGCTCCTGTAAGATTTACTTTTTTGGCTGTAGAATAACCTACTACTACCACATCTTCCAGGTCAGCAGAGAGGGGTTGTAGTATAATATTAAGCGTTTGTCTTCCGCGAAGAACTTCTTCCTGCGATTCATAGCCCACTATAGAAATTACCAGTGTTGCATCGGCAGTGGTAGCAATTCGAAATGTGCCCCGCTCGTCTGTAGTTGTTCCTGTCTGGTTATTTCCTTTAACAACAACAGAAACACCCGCCAGCGGAGTACCGTCGGCTGCCGTTACAGTACCTGTTACTGTTATTGAGTGTCGGGCAAATAGCGGAACGACAAACACAACAAGCAGTACTACCAATAGCACAAACCTGTAGGGTTTAAAAAGAAAAGAAAACTTACTAATCATATGGCGTAGTTTTAGTTTGAACAATCGATTTTTTATACTGACATAGCTATATTACTTTTTTAAAGGAATTATTACACCTAGCTTGCCTACCAAGAAATGAACACAGATAAACGTAACGAGGTAAATAACTCCTACAGCTAAGAATATGGGTGTATAAGAAACATTCTGTACCGTCCAACCTACGAGGAACTGAACCCCAATAGCCATTACTCCGCCAAGCGTGCCGCCGATGCCAGTTAATGTGGCATGCACTCGCTTGGGAAACACTTCTGCAGGTATGGTAATATTTCCCCACAACCCATGGCCAAACATTACACCGGCAATAGCTATAATTGCGACGGCAACATTTGCGGTAGTAAATAATAAGAAACAAAAAAGCGGTATGAGTAAAGACGCTGTAAGCATGGTTGTTTTTCTTGCACGATTTAACGACCAGCCTTTATCAATTAATGAACGAGGTATAATACCGCCGGATACTGTACCCAGAGCCAGTGCTACATAGGGTATCCAGGCAAAGTACCCCAGCTCGCTTAAACTTAAACCCCGCTGCTCTTGTAAATATTTGGGAATCCAAAAAATTAAAAAATACGTACAAGGATCTATCAGAATACGAGCCATAAAGCAACCCCACGCCTGGCGTGTCTTTAACAACAGCCAGAAAGTATTCCCTTTTTTACTTCCGGCTTCTTCAACCGGCTCTGTATCCGATTCTATTAATGCTAATTCTTCTGCTGATATACGAGGATGTTGTGATGGAACATAATAATGCCTCCACCAGAAAAACATCCAGATAGCACCCATCAAACCTGTAACAACAAAAGCAGCTTGCCAATTAAATACAATAGCAATAAAACTTACTAAGGGTACTGCCAGTGCTGCTCCTGCAGAAGATCCTGCATTTAATAATCCGATAGCCAGTGCTCGCTCTTTTAAAGGAAACCATTCAGAAGCGGCTTTTACACCAGCAGGAAAATTGGCCGACTCTGCTGCTCCTAATAAGAATCTGAAAACTGAAAACTGTGCTACAGTTTTGGCGAAGCCGTGCAGTACATTAGCAATAGACCAGCCGCCGACAAACCAAAAAAAGCTTTTGCGTGTGCCAAGCCTGTCTATTATGGTTCCGCTGATGGCATACATAATTGTATAGCTCAACAAAAATGCAGACGTGATATAAGAATAGTCCATATCGGTAAGCCCTAGCTCCGCTTGTATTGTTGGTGCCAGTACAGAAAGTACCTGCCTATCGAGGTAGTTGAGTGCCGACACAAAAAACAGCATAGTTGCAATGCCCCACCTGACATTTCCTGATTTCTTATCCATGTCCTATATCTTTAAACGGATTATAATGACTGGCTGTAGCGCCCGAACCATCTACTTTATGAAGGATAAGCTTTTCATCTATTTGCATAGCATCATCTGGCATACCTAGCAAGTATTGCCCTTGTTCTATTAATTTTTTTCTTACCTCACTCACATCTACGCTTCTTGTTGGCTCTTTACTTTTTACCAATGCAGCCATTGCCACACCCGCACCTTGTCCTATACCCATGCAGGTAGCCATTACACGAGCCGAACCAAAAGCATTATGCGTAGCAGCTATTGCTCTTCCTGCTACCAATACATTATCCAGCTCTTGTGGTATCAGGCTGCGATAAGGAATTTCATACACTGCCTTCCCCGATCCTGTAAAGACTTGCTGCTCTCCTTCGGGAGGATGTATGTCAATAGCAAATGTGCCGCAGGCTATACCATCGTCAAATGCCCTGTTGGATAATACATCTTCTTCCGTCAACTCATAATCGCCTATAATATGACGAGTTTCTCTCACACCTACCTGTACACCTGTGTCAACAATAAATGATCTTTCAAAACCTCCTACATGCTTTTGTAAAAACTTATGTATTTCCCAAGCTTGCACACGGGTTTCTATTTCTGCCCTTGTAAGATCGCTTGCATTTGTTCCGTCAATCCCCTGCAGCCTTGTAGCATTCACGGCAATCTGCCCTTCCATGGGTAACTGGTAAAACAAAATTCTTGGCGCGGCATCTTTAGGAAACTCGCCTGATTCCATTCCTTTTTTAACCAGCTCTTTTAACCCTAAAAAAGCAATGGCTTCACTTGAATCGATTTCTTCATCCGTAGGAGAATCTTTTAATAGGTCTCTATTATTTTTCATCCACACCCGCAGTGTTGTTGTATCAATACCGCCAATACGGAAAAAAAGTGTAACAGGCTGCATGGCACCATCTTCTTTTCTTCCTTTTACAAAAGGAGCTTTTGCCATGGCTACTATATCTGCATCTGCAGAGCAGTCGATAATATATTGTGGGCAAATAACCTGCCTGCCTGATTTATTTTCTATAATAACACCTGTGACTTTTGCTCCTTCCTTTACAACACCTACTGCCCAGGAATGTAACAAGAGTTCTACTCCCGCTTCTTTTACCATTTCAAAAAGTAAGTACTTCATGCCTTCCGGATCAAAGGGTGTCATAGAAGCATTATCAAACGTAAGATCGGTAACATGCCCCTGCGACGATTTTAATTGTACAAGCCGGTCTACCAGCTCGCCGGCTATACCTCTTATAACCTGCTTACCTTTTATATCATGAAAAGTAAACATGGGGTTCACCATCGCAATGGTAAGATTGCCCCCCAGGAAGCCATATCTTTCAATTAGCATTACTTTGGCACCATTCCGTGCGGCAGCAATAGCTGCTCCAATTCCAGCCGGACCGGCCCCGACAACCAGTACTTCGGGTGTTGCATAGACGGGCAATGATTTTTTGTCTTCTTCAATAAATCCCATAAAATTTAATTGTATTAAAAAGTTTCTTGGAAACAATAATGTAGGAGTGCTCTGGCATGCTTTTAATCGTTAATAATGGCAAATTTTCAACCTTTACAAAACCAACATTTCACTACTAAAAAATGAAATTTGGAAATCGTCTATAGCTAAACTATAAGTTTAAACCATTAAAAACAAAGGATTACACATGAATTATCTGAAAACTGATTGGGAACATTCCCGCAATCGTTCCCATTTTTGTTTATCTTTAACCGCCTTCAAGAAATATCTTTAAACATGCAAAAACATCAGGTAACGATTGTCGACATTGCCAAAAAATTAGGCATATCCAAGTCAACTGTTTCAAGAGCGTTGACCAATAATCCTAATATAAAACCCGAAACAAGAGAGGCGGTCTTACGCACAGCCAAGGAAATGGACTACCAACCCAATATGCTTGCACTAGGGTTAATAAAAAATGAAACCAGAATGCTGGGAGTTATCATCCCGGATATCGAAAAGCCATTTTTTGCTTCCATTGTGAGCGGTATACAACATGCCGCTTCACGTATGAATTATCGTACCATTATTGCACAGTCGGACGAATCGCCCGAAATAGAAAAAGAAAACATCCAAGCTTTAATGCTGAGCCGGGTAGATGGATTTTTAATTTGCCATACCCGCGATACAAGAGATTTTGAACATATAAAATTGCTACACAGTAAAGGAATACCTCTTGTTTCATTTGCAAGAATATGCCAGGAGCTGCCTATTCCAAAAGTTGTAGAAGACGATTTCAACGGTCTATTTACTACCACGCAGCATTTAATTGAGAGAGGAAAAAGAAGAATTGCTCTTTTTGCTGGGCCAAAACATTTGCTGGCAAGCAAACTACGACTCAATGGTTATAAAACAGCACTACAACAACACGGTATTGCGTTCAATCCTAAGCTGGTAAAGCACTCCAAGTTTTTACCCGAAAATGTAGAAGAAGCAATGGAGTATTGGCTGAGCCTTCCTGAACCGCCTGATGGCATTTGCACTGTATACGATGGTGGTGCTATTAAAATCATAGAAATACTGAAACAAAAAGGCATAAAAATTCCGGAAGAAATTGCTGTAACAGGTTTTGGTAATGACCTCTGGGCTTCTATTATTGATCCCGGGCTGACTACTTATGAGCAAAAGCCATTTGAAATAGGACAAATTGCCGGAAAGTATATGCTGGAATTATTGACTAAAGGAAAGCCCTCTTTATACTCACAGCTTACTATCAGTAAAGGGACTCTTGTTGTTCGACAATCATCTTAATTAGTAAATAATAGAGCGCAGTAGCATATTATAACAAGTAAAAGGAGTTGCTTATGAAGTTTGTGTGTCCTTATTTTTTCTCCTTAGCTATCGCTTGCTGATGTAGTAACAACCGGGCATATATCTCCATCATTGCTGCTTGCTCTATCAATTCTTTCTTTTCTTTTTTTCCAAGTAGGTTCGTTTTTTTATCTCTTTCGTTTTCCCATCGCTCATCACCATCTGTTACAAAAGCAGCAATATACTTATCCTCTTTATCGTATTCATAAAGTGCCAGATAGCCTCGTAACAAAACAGCATTAAACCAAGCATGCCCGGGCCATCTGTTGTTCTTGAAAAAATGATTGTAAGCTGCCGCTGCTATCCTTTTTGCCTCATCTACATAGCGTTGCTCTTTTGTAAGCTCATACAACAGCACATTGCTTTGCAACATGGTTCCTGTGTTATAAGTATACGTACGTTTATCTACTTCTAACGAAGGCAGCTTTAGATTATCATAATATACTCCTTCCGAGGATAAAAGATAGCTATTGGTCCAATTGTAAAGTTGTAAAGCTGTATCGAGATAAGGTTGCTCGTTTGTTGCTTTATAGAGTTGTAGTGCAATAATAATTCCGGGGCCGTTGCTACATGTATTTTTAGTCGTCTTGTCATGCTCTTTCCAATAGATGCCACCACCGGATATCGTATCAAAACCCGTCATCATAAACGTATACAATCGCTTTGCTTCATCCAGGTATTGCTTGTTATTGGTTCGTTCATAAGCATCCAGGCAAGAGATAGCAATCCATTGATTATCGTCGTAAAACCGATC
>CAYVEI010000079.1:0-18457 GCA_964450515.1 uncultured Terrimonas sp.
CCTATTTATAGTAGGCGAACCACTATGCAGCAAATCTAAGGACCTTCTACCGGCGCCTACATTAATGATTTTTTATATAAAGCGGCAAATAAAAAAGGCTGCCTTAAAAAAGACAGCCTTTTTATTCAACCTTTTTTCAATTTAATGCTTCGCCCACCAAAGTGGCGTGAGAACCCCATCAGGTCCTCCAAGAAACTGAAGCGCCTGGTTATATCCTGCCTCATTGCTTGAAGCTATGCTGGAAGGATATTTAACCCTTTGAGGGAAAAACTTAATGCTGCTTGTCATGTAATTACTGCTGTTCAGATCAGGCATATTAACAAGCGGGTTTTCAACAGCGGGATTGATAAAGAAAGGCAATCCCAGCCTGCGCTGATCGTTCCAGGTTTCTAAAGGCAGCCAGGGATTTTGCGCAATAAATTTTTGCGTAATGATCTTTGTAAGCTGGTCGTTCTTCACCGTTCCATTTTCATAAAGATCATTATCCGGATAAGCTATAGAAACCGTTCCGGGAGCGTTGGTGTACCCGTTGATGAAATTTTTTGTTTCAGCGGCAGGAGGCTCCGTAGTATGATCCCAGCTTACAGAAGTTCCGGCCCGGTTATAATCTTCAGAAGCTTTGTAAGCACCGGCATAAGAAGATATATTACTTCCAAATGTATTATCGTAGTAAGCAAAGCTCGCATCTATCCCTGCCTCATATGCTGCTTTGCCGGAAACGGGTACGCTCCATCCTCTAACTGCCGCTTCGGCAAGCAGGAAATGGGTTTCCCATGCCCCAAAGAAAATACGACTGCTTGTACCATCCCTGAATTTTTTCGGATGCCGCGGGGTAGTTCCTATATGAGCCCTGATCTGGTTTTTAGCGCCTTTTATTCCCCAGTCTCCATTGATAATACCATTCCATGTAAACTTGCCATCCAGTGTTTTAACAACATTTCCATCACCGTCTACCAGGTTTCTTTCGGTAGCGGAAGCGGCGTCTCCGCCATATCTGTTAAACTGTGGGTTTGTTACATCTCCGGGTATAATATATGCTTCATAAGCCCTGGGATCTATGGTATAAGGCAACCCATCAAACCAATAGCCTGCATAAGGATCATTTGTTTTCATAGTGAAATGATCTTCAAACTTCAAGCCTGCATAATTAGCGGGTTTTATATACGGGTGCTTCTCAGCACTAAGCATATCTTCCGATTTTACACTGCCCAGCCCAACATACAGGTTATTTAATGTAGCGGGTAATTGAAAATGATTCCATTCACGGGTCATTACCCCTGTGAGGGCACTCCAGCCGCCTGTTTCAGCTACCTTAAATGCATGAGCCGCGTCAGTGATAAGCGGCAGCGAAACGGCAGCTTCAAATTCCGATTTTGCTTTACCGGCATCAACTTCAGAAAGCCGCATAGCCAAACGCAACCTTATTGAATTGGCATAACGTTGCCATTTGCTGTAATCGTAACCATACGCCGGATCAAATTTGGCATCGGGCCCCTGAATGGTAATATCCAGTTTTGAAGACGCGTCTTTAAGTTCATCAAGCAAAAAATAGTATACCGTTTTCAAATCAGCAAATTCAGGATTTACCCCCTGGAAAGCGTTAATTGGAATAGGGCCAAACGTATCTGCCAGTTCGCTCATGAGGTACACGCGCCAGATACGGGCAACCTGCAAAAGATTATTGGTATATTCTTTGATATTTCCCGATGCAATTTTAGCTTCTGCCACCTGTATACCGGAGTTGATTGAATTTAACCAGCCGCCCATATAGCCGGTTCCATAATAATCGCTCGACCAGCCATCATTATGTGTACCGGTAATTATGCCGCCACCAAATTGCTGGTGTCCGGCAGTTTTCCAGTACAGCACAAAAATTCTTTCCGCGATATGCGGATCCATTTGTGTATTTACAATGGATCCATTGATAAAATATTCTACCTGCACCTGGTCTTCAGTTACCAGGTAAGGATCTTCATTAATTGCATCAAATTTGCTGCATGCCGCCAATAGCAATACAGAAATCATTGCGTATAAGCTGTATTTTTTAAAACGTTTCATATAATAATTTTTGAATGATTTAAATTTTAAAATCCAATACTCAAACTGAACAAAAATGAACGCATGGTAGGGAAGGCCCCGTTTTCAAATCCAACCGCGTTGCTTCCTGTTGCAAACACCGACTCAGGATCAATTCCATTGAGATGGCTTTTTATCATCCATACATTATTGCAGGAAACCGCAACTCTTGCATGCTGAACCGAAATGCCAGATAAGAATGCTTTGGGTAAAGCATAGCTTAACTGAACATTTCTCAGGCGTATATTGGTAGCATCATAAGTATAGAATTCTCCTATACCAAGGTTATTTAAAGTACCCACACGATTCCAGTATAATTGCTGCGACACTGCAGCGGTATTTTTATCGTAACCTCCGGCGCCATTCGGCACCACTCCGTCTACAACCATTTCAGGTCTGGCGCCACCGGGCGCGGTTACGGCTGCAACACCGCTCAACTGCAAACCTACATTGGATGCAGAGAAGATTTTTCCGCCAAGCCTGGCATCTACTAAAAAGGAAAGTCCGAAGCTCCTGTAGCTAAAGCTATTGGTAACACCAACCATTGCTTCGGGTTGCTGGTTACCGAGGTATACGATTTCAGGATCACGCTGAGGCAGTCCTGCTGCTGTTAAGATCATCTGACCGAAATTGGGATCCTTATCATCCTTCACTCTTAAAAAGCGGGTTCCGTAAATGTCGCCGTATAAACCTCCTGAAGCAGCCCTTATAAACAGGTCATCGAATGCTCCCAGGTTGTAGGAGGTAACATCAAGATGATCGGCAATGCTGATAATTTTGTTTTCGTTCTTGGTAAAGTTGGCAGTTAAAGTCCAGCCCAATGCCTTAGGCGACGCTGTCAGCAGTCTTACATCAGCCACTATTTCAACACCCTTATTCTGAATATTACCCGCATTTACTTTCCTGGCAGAATATCCACTCATGGGATCCATAGGGATATCTAATAACTGCCGGGTAGCATTCGATTTATACCAGGTAAAATCTAAGCCAACACGCGAATTAATGAATCGTAATTCCGCACCAAATTCCAGGTTTTTGATCAATTCACTCTTTACATTAGCATCTTTAAGCACACTGTTGCGTGAAGCGGTTGTATTGCCGAGAGGATCTTTACCAATGGAATACCCGTTATACAAACTATAAGGAGCAAGATCATTACCAACGGAAGCATGGGAAGCCCTTAGCTTGGCATAATTGAACCAGTACGGCATATAGCTGCCGGAGCTTTCGATCATATCAGATATTACCCATGATAAGCTGAAAGAAGGATAGAAATAGGATCTGTTTATTTCCAGGAGTGAAGAAGACCAGTCGTTCCGAAAGGTCGCATCCAAATAAATATACCCGTCATAATTAACCCCCACAGTTCCGTATACAGAGTTTATTTTTTTATGGCTGAATCCCTGACCTATAGAGGGCGCTCCGGAGCCATTGGTCAGCGAAAATAAATCGGGAACTTCCAATGCACCCGTACCAACGCTGATGGAACTGAATTTCTGGTCCATTAAATTTCCGCCTACGGAAACCGCACCTCCCAGTTTTCCTATTACATTATCCTGCCGTGCACTGATCAAAGCACTGTAATTCGTTTCGGTAAAAGTTTGCTTTCCTTCGGAATACTCATTAGCGCGATTGCTGCCTGCATACACTTTGCGTTGCGTATTGGTTGTATAAATATCAGCGCCACCACGTATTTCTGCATCGAGCCAACTGGTAAACTCATATTTAACCGAGCCGCTCATAATGAACCGGTCTCTTGTATCTCTATTAAGATTATACAGGTTGTTCCAGTAAGGATTGTTCTGCCACCCTGGCGCACCATGATACCATATCATATCACCGAACTCATTTTTGGGAGGATTGAAATCTCTTATATCCATGCTTCTGGGTAAGGTATAAAGTACATATACATTACTTACATCTCTTCCATTAATAGGACGGTTAAACCCGGAAGTATTGTTGTAAGAAATTTTAAAATCGGTGGTCCATTTATCATCTCTGCCAAACCGGGATGTGGCCCTTGTGCTTATATTCGTCCTTTCCAGTTTATTTCCGGGTATAATGCTTTTATCTGTCCAGCGGGCTATGGAAGAATACACTGCCGTGTTTCCAAATTGCTGCTGAAAGGAAAGATTGTAGTTCTGTGTAGTTCCTTTTCTGAGAAAGTTGTTAACGTTATCGTGAGCAGTAGTCAGGGGCGACTGTGTGCCATCCCATTTTTCTACTGTTTGCCCGTCAGCTTTTGGTCCCCAGCTTAAAGTGCTGGTAGCGTCAAAAATACCTTCTACACCCTGTCCAAAACTATTTTGCAGTTCCGGCCGTATAAAAATATCTTCAACGCCCTGTGTGGTTGAAAATGTTATACCCAGACCGCTTTGTTTTTTTCCTGATTTGGTTGTAATTAAGATAACGCCATTGCCGGCTCTTGAACCATATAATGCGGCAGCGGAAGGACCTTTTAAAATTGACATGGACTCAATATCCTCCGCACTTATATCGCCCAACCCGTTTCCCCGGTCAAATCCGGCGCTCCAGTAGCCATTTTCAGTAGTACCTGTAAAGTTATCTATAGGTATACCATCTACAACTATTAATGGCTGATTACTACCGGTTAAAGAGGTGTTGCCTCTTAAAACAATTTTGGATGAGGCGCCCGCACCATTACTGGAGCGCACCACTTGTAAACCCGCTACCTTTCCGGAGAGTGCATTAGCCAGGTTGGTTTCTTTTGAATCTGCAAGTGTTCCGCCACTAATTTGCTGAACTGCATAACCCAGCGATTTTTGCTGTTTTTTAATGCCCAACGCTGTTACTACCACTTCCTCAAGCTGGGTGCTGCCTTCAGAAAGCTCAACGGTTATCTCCGTTTCGTTTCCTACCTGTACTTCTTTGGTGGCAAATCCTACTGCACTAAAAATTAAGATTGCTCTTTCTGCAACGATAATCGTAAATCTGCCATCATCCCCCGATGCTACTCCGGCGGATCTGTTGCCTTTTTCATTAATGGAAACTCCGGCGAGGGGTGTACCGGTATTGTCTCTTACTAAACCAGAGACTGGTTTTTTTGTCTGGCCAAGGGCGATCGTGGTATAAAAGCACAGCATGGCCACAGGCAAATAACGACCTACAAATTTCTTCATTGTTGTTAGTTTTGGTTGGTTTAATCGGACTTCCCATAAGGATACTTCATTAATAATGATGTTATCCGATTGTTAAATATAAAATAACTCTGCTAAAAAAAGAAAAAAATCTAATAGATACTTTTTGAAGCATATACTTTCTCTTCTTTACCGCTTTTTACAGCATAAGTAAAGCCTTTCTGTAAGGCATAGGCGCCGTATTCGCCTTTTTTATTTAATGCCAGAAATCCTACCTGTATTTTTTTTGATTTCTCCGGGCTACGTTTAATGATGCGCTGAACCGCTTCTTTACAGGCGGTTTCGGGCGAATGTCCCTGGCGCATCAGTTCCACCACGAGGTGTGAACCTACAATGCGGATCACTTCTTCGCCTACGCCGGTGGAAGTAGCGGCGCCAATCTCATTATCTACGTACAATCCTGCGCCAATGATGGGAGAATCACCCACCCGCCCGTGAATTTTATAGGCCATTCCGCTGGTAGTGCAGGCGCCGCTTAAATTACCGGCAGCATCCATGGCTACCATACCAATGGTGTCGTGGTTGTTGGGGCCGCCGGGCATAGGATCATTTTCTTTATTGTATAATTTATTTTCTACGTTGATCACCGGTTCGTATTTGGCCGTTTTCAGCCATTTTTTCCAGGCTCTTTCACTTTCCGGCGTAAGCAGGTTCTCTTTTTTGAACCCGTTAGCCAGGGCAAACTGCAGCGCGCCATCACCTGCCAAAACAATATGCGGCGTTTTTTCCATTACTAAACGGGCAACCGAAATAGCATGCACAATATGTTCCAGCGCCATTACCGACCCGCAATTATATTGCTCATCCATGATACAGGCATCTAAGGTTACATGCCCGTCCCGGTCGGGTAAGCCTCCATATCCAATACTTTGATTGGTGGGGTCGGCTTCCGGTATTTTTACACCAGCTTCTACCGCATCTAAGGCCCTGCCTCCTTTGCCAAGTATGGTCCAGGCCCCGGCATTAGCCGCTTTACCAAAATCCCAGGTAGAAATAACCACAGGCTTATTCACAACAGGTTCCGGCAGGGAGGCCAACGCCTGCTTACCTGTTAATACTGCTGCAGAGCTTATTACCGAGGCTTGTAAAAATTTTCTACGGGTAGACATCAGAAGATTGTTTTAACAAAAATAACGCTTCCATCTTTAACAATTTTAGCGACAATGACAGTTGCCAATTACATAAAAGCAGCCTTATGATGGCTGCTTTTATGTAAAATCACGAATATGTATTCAAAATATTAAGGCATAAACCAGGGTTTCTTAGTCCTGTCGTCAGTGCCACCGGTAATACCTAACCAATTGTCATAATTAGAAGTAATTTCACCTGTTGGGTAAACCAACCGGTTTAAATTCAGTGCTTCGCTGGTAGGCGCTAAAGGAACATTTGGTGTGGCGTCGCCAGTACGGCGTTTCAATGTCCATGCATCAAATGGCTGATGAAATAAGGATATCCAGTGTTGCTTATAAATCTGTTTCAATGCATCAGCAGGAGTTGCACTATATGCTACCGCAGGATTGGTAAGCATAGTATTCAACTCTCCGGTTGTAGGTGCGGCAGCAGGTTTCCCTACTGTCCATATAGCTGAACCGTTTGCCAGCTTATACCAATATTTAACAGACCCGGCAATACCTTCTTCATAGTATTGTTGGGCTGTGGCTGCATTTGCGGCAACGCCACCAATACCACGATTGTAAATTTCCGCTTTCAGAAAACTAACTTCAGTTCCGGTTATAAACAGGTCGGGGAAGGTTCTGTCGTTAACATAAAACAGATTTAAGGGAGAGTAATGGTATTCGCCCGCAGGAGCCCAGGTTGTTAACCTTACTTCCGCATAAGGATCGTTACCTGCTCCTCCGTTATCGGTTTCTGCAGTTGTACCTCCCGGAGGATTCTGGGGATAAGGTTTCCAGTCCCCATCGCTGTTAGGTTCAAAGAAAAGCTTAGTTCTCAGATCAAATATACCGGAACCGTCAACAGCATTGCTGCCAGACATGGCTTCCCATATTGTTGAACCCATACGCACATAAGCATTTCCTCTGAAAGACGGTCCCCGGTTAATTTCTATACCAAGGTTGGAAGGCTCGATCCCGGTATACTCATCTGCTTCAAGTAAGGGCTTAGTCAGAACCTCTGCAATAATGGCGTCGGCCGCTGCTGCATTTTTTTCACGCATTACTAATGCATACCTTAATCTCAATGAATTGGTAAACTTTATCCATAACGAAATATCTCCCTGCAGTAAAGTTTCATATGAACCAATTGCCACCTGATCTGCTGAAGTAGAAAAATTATCTGCCGACCATTTCAGATCAGCAAGTGCGGCGGTAAAAATAGATTCCTGAGGCTCATATGCGGGCCTGTAATATTCTGCTCCATTAAATGCTTTACCCGCTTCCGAATAAGGAATATCACCATACAAAGTAGTTAAACGAAGCGTTTTATAGGCAATTAATGTTGTTAACATTGCCCTTACATTGGTATAGGATTGAGGATTTTCGGAAGCCTCAATCAATTCCAGTGTTTTCTTATAATCAGCCAATGCAAAATAGTAGTTCTCCCAAATGCCACCTACAAGATTATCAAGCCGATATCCTGCAGCGGCATAGTTGGCTGCCAGTTGAGTATTTTGATACAGGAAGGAGGAGAATATACCTCTTCCGTTTTCAGGCATTGTTGATGCAATACCATTATACATTTCCGGTATTTTGGCAGTATATACCTTATTATCCCAGGGATCATTCAGGTTTCCAAAATCTTTTTCACAGGACGTCATTACCAATGAGCAGACCACTGCGAATGGCAGTCCTATTTTCTTTATTTTAAACATTTTCATAATTAACCAAATTGATAGTTTAGAATTGTGCTTTTAAGCTTACTCCCAATGAACGAATGCTCGGCATACCAGACCACTGTAAGCCTTGTCCGTTTCCTATACCATTGATCGCTTCTGGATTCAAATGATCCGGCAAACTGGAATAGATATAAAACAGGTTTCTTCCAATAAGAGACAGGCTAAGATTCTGGAAAACTTTTGTACGACTGGCTACAGTTTGGGGTAACTGATAAGACAATGCTATTTCTCTCATTTTTACCCAGGTATTTTCAAATACAGATAAGCTTCTTGGCCTGTTCAGGTGTGTCCACCCCGTATAAGAACCGGCATACTTATAAATAGGATTTACCACCCTGTCGTTCATTTTTCCATCATCTTCATTAAATCCTTCCATAATTACACCCACATTAGCAGTTGTACCATCGGGGAAAGTATAAGGCAATCCGTTTCCGTTTCTTTCGTATACGGTGGCAGGTGAAATACCACTACCCATTGCTGTTGAATGATCGAAGGAATAAATGTCACCACCATATTTAAAATCTATAAGCCCATATAAACTAAAGTTTTTGTAGCGAAAAGTATTTCCCACACCACCGGTGAGTTTAGGAGCGGCATTGCCAATGGCTACAGGTTCATTAGTAACCCGGTAAAGAGTACCATACACATTGTTGCTACCATCTTTTACATTATACAGTATTTTGTTGCCACTGTCATCCCTTACGAAATCAGTTCCGTAAATCGTACCGTATGCTTCACCGGGGGTTACACGCATGAATACACCCAGATTGCCAAACACATCTGCAATGCGCAACTCCCGGATACCTTCAGCAAGTGATACTACCCGGTTCTGGTTTTTTGCTCCGTTTAGGGAGAGGTTCCAGCTAAAATTTCTTTTTTGAACGATCATTGCATTTACTATAAATTCAATTCCTTTATTAGTAAGTTCGCCTGAGTTGAACGTTACTACAGTGGCTCCGGAAGACGGTGCTATATCGGCTGATAATATCTGGTTCTTCGACCGAATACTATAATAGGTGAAATCCAAATTGATCCTGTCGTTTAAAAATCCAAGGCTTGTACCCACCTCAACAGAATTGGAAGTTTGAAATCCTAATTCTTCAGGACTCAATGTAGAAGGTACTGAATTAGTAGGAGCGCCGCCGAAAGAACTTACATCATACGTGAATCCCAATTTATACGGATCGGTGGCATTCGCACTTTCGCCATAAGCCAACCGCAATTTGCCGTAAGACAACACATTTCTGATGCTGGTCATATTAAAGGCATCAGTAAACACAAAGCCCAAACTTGCAGAAGGATAGAAAGTTGAATTTTTACTCGGAGTTAATGTTGAATTGATGTCATTTCTTCCGGTTACATCCAAAAACAGGAAATTGTTATAGCTCAGATTTAACATTCCCAATAATGATTGAGATTCTACTTCATATCTTCTTTCCGTTACGTTAAACTTGTTTTTATCGGTTCTGTCGGCATCAAGAATATTATGGAGCGAGTACACGCCAGGCACAATAAAAGTACCATCGTTAAACCCGATCATACCTGTAGCTCTGTTGGAGTAGCTATTAAACATTCCCGACACACTTGCATTGAATCCCTGAAAAAACAGGTTTTCTTTATGGGCAGTTACCATAACGTCCGTATTCAACAACTTGTCTTTATCCAGTTGCTTTTCATACCGGCCATCTGAAACTTTATCCGGATTGGGCACGTTATTGATAGTCTCAAATTTTGAAGAAATTAAATTGGCTGAGGTTCTTACAAACGCGTTTAACCAAGGGGTTATTTCAGCATTCAGCTTAATAGTTGAGATCAGTTCATCCCTGTTCAGATTGCTGTTCCTCTGGTAAAAGTACCAATACAAATCACGACCATACTCCTGGTGCGGATAAGGCGACCCAAAATCATGTTTCGATCCGTCGGGGTTCAAATAATACTGATACTCTAAGGGTTTATATTCTCTTGACATGCCATAGATCGAAAACTTACCCCATGAATTATTGGTTCCAATTTCAGGAGTGTTATGCCGATAATTCTGGTTATATGCAACATTTACTTCAGCGCTGATCGCTTTAGAAATATTCAAATTAGAACCCAGGGCAAAATTTGTACTGTTATTGAAGGTATTAGGCACTACGGCAGTCGCGTCAGTTCTGGAAGCAGACAGCCTTACTGTACCAAAGTCTCCACCACTGGAAAACGAAACATTGTGCGTTGATTCGTTACCCTGCCGATAATAAGCTTTCCTGTTATCAGGTTGAGGTGAGTATGGTCTCATTTCGCCATCCCACCAGCGTACCATCTGTCCGTTGAGCCTTGGCCCCCAGGAAGAACTGGCGCCAAACCAGCTAAAAATATCCCAGGTATTCCAGCCTCCCGGTATGGTACCATGTGAGCCTCCAATACCTGAGCCACCTGCGCCATAGCTGGAGCCGCCATACAATGTTGGCAGATAATATTCACCGGAAACTGTTTTGGGCAACTCAGGGTTTGCAGTCCATAAACCAGCAGCAAAACCACCGCCATATTCATTCTGTAAATCCTGGAAGCGATATACATTGGTGTAATTAGTATTAAAGTTGTAGTTCAAACCCAGTCCCTTGAGTTTAGAACCTTTTTTGCTTGTAATTAAAATTACACCATTGGCTCCCCTTGCACCATACAATGCTGCTGCATTAGGCCCTTTTAATACGGAAATACTTTCTACATTATCCATATTCAGGTAACTGAGATAGTTACCCCAGTCGCGCATACCATCAGTAACTTCTATATTAGATTGAGCAACCGGCTTATTGTCTATAATGGCTCCATCTACCACAATCAAGGGTTGGTTATTCCCTGTAACTGAGTTATTACCCCTGATAACTACCCTTGAAGAGGCATTATTGATACCATTGCTGGTTGAAATATTTAAGCCGGCTACTTTGCCCATCAATCCCTGGGCAACATCAACAGGAGCAGCTATCGTAACATCTTCCGCTTTTACCTGCTGCACAGCAAAGCCAATAGATCTTTTATCTCTTTTTACGCCCAAAGCGGTTACAATTACCTCATCCATATCTGCTGCGGAAGAAGATATTTCAACATCTAATGTGCCAGAATCACCTGGTTTCACCTCTCTGGTAGTAAAGCCAACAGAGCTTATTACCAGGGCAGCATTTCTGCCGGCCAAACTAACGGTGTAGCGCCCGTTTTCATCGGTGATAACTGTTTGAGGAGTGCCTTTAACCGTTACGGTTGCGCCCGGCACCGGGCTTCCTTTATCATCTTTTACTATACCGCTGATAACCCGCCCTTCCTGTGCGAACAGCGCTATATTGCCCGCCAGCAGGACCAGCAAAACCAGTAAAATTTGTTTTTTTACTTTTTTCATTTACAGTTGAGTTTTAATTATGATTGACTAAGACTAAAAAGATTTAAGACCGGTACAACCCACTATTCCACTAACCACTTGGCCTGTTCCCCCATATGATCCCGGGTTAACCAAACAACCGATCACTTAATTACTGCCCTTCGCCGAAGGCCGGTGCATTTTTATCATACCATACCCTTTGCGAGCTTAATGTTGGAATGTCCTGGGCATTAGGTGTAAAGCCCTGTTCGCTCATTGCGGCATTCCAGTTATCCCTGTTCACCTCGCCGGGATCGGTTAACCACCAGCGGCGCGGGATCTGCTCATTAAAGGCTTCACGGGCATAATAGGTTGAACTGTTCTTAGGATAGCCTGTTCTGCGAACCAATACAAAAGCTTCACTTGCATTGCGATAAAAGTTCAGGTATTGCTGGATATATATTCTTTCCAGGTCATTTGTACCATTAAATGCCACTTCCGGACCACTTAAATACATGGCAATTTCCGCATCCCCATTTCCGGTGAACCCGGTAGCAGATTGCGCGGTTACCGCTATAGCGTTCATTGTTTTAATAGAAGAAGTAACGCCTTTTTTATACCAGTCTTCTGCTGTGCCTTTGGTATCAATTCCATTACCATAACCTTTCTCAATAAACTCCGCCACCAGCAAACAGGATTCGGCATTCGATACCAGCACATCCGTATAATCGCCGGTTGCACCGTTTAACCTGGGCGAAAAGAATTTGCGGTTAATGGGAGAGATCAGGAAATAACGGGAAACCACATTGCCCGGGTCGGTATTGCCCACTGCAAAAGCGTTACTGATATAGCCTGCAACAGTCGGGTTTGTAGTCCAGTCTGCCGGAGCCCCCTGGAAATTGATATGCGGGTCATTGGGATCAATAAATGCCGGGAGGCTTGTTGAATATTTGGCTAAAGTATCTTCATAGCTGCCGGTTAGATCGTTGGACTCGAAATATATCGGCAGCCTGGGATCATTAGCGGCTTTCAGAAAGTTAACGATGGAAGTACTACCATAGCGGGCGCTCCTGTAATTGATATCATTGCCAAAAGGTGAGAAGTTAGGATTGGTATACTTTAACTGCGCATCATCATTATCAATAGGTCCAATAGCGTTCTGCATTACCTGCCTGAATATTTCCTGTGCTTTTGCGGTATTCTGGTTTTCTAACCGTGCCGCTATACGCAGCTTGAGCGTATTGGCTAACTTCACCCATTTGGTCCAATCGCCCTGGTAAAAAATATCGGAGTTACCATAGGTAAGCTGATTGGAAAGCGAGCTGTTAGACAGTATGCCGATCGCATTGTCCAGCTCTCCCAGCCAGGTAGTAAATAGAGCTTCCTGTGTATCATAAGCGGGGCTGTAATCAGCTTCGTACCGTCCTTTTATCGCTCCTGTATAAGGTATGGAGCCGTTCATATCGGTAACCTTTATGCCATGCAGGGCCTGTATGATATAAGTTACTTCCTGCATTTTTTGATACTGATCTTTATCCGGAAGGGTACTGATCTGCCTCCTGATCTCAAACAGGTTGGGCAATATCTGGGAATAATACACGCCATAACGGCCATTTACGTTACCGGTTACTTCATAGGGGCTGGCGGTAACATGCTGGGTAAACCGGAACAACTGTTCCATCCCTTCCCATATCCATTCACCACCATTATAGGTCATTAACCTTTCCTGGGAATAACTTAAAAGGTATTTAATATCGGGTGTGGTTACAATGGTGGGATCCGTATTGATATCACCAAATTGTTTTTCGCAGGAGGTGCCGGCGATCGCCGCAAACCCTATTACTGCTATATATTTTGAAACGCTTTTCATGACTTGTAATAATTAAATAATAAAAAAACAATTCCATTAAAAGGTAGCCCTTAGCGTAAATACAAATGAACGCATCATAGGCAAAAATCCTTCTTCGCCGGAATAAGCCGTGTTGTTTGAATTATTGGAAGCCGGGTTAAAATTGTAAGGCAGTGTATTATGCAAATACAACAGATCGCGACCAACAACAGACAAAGACAAAGCGTTCAGCTTAAGCTTTTCATAAAACTTAGCTGGTATACGATAAGATAATGCCACCTGGCGCAGCGATATCCATGAATTTTTAAGTACCCAGAAATCCGCTACCCCGGTTGAAGACGAACCATAGCGATAATAGAACTGGGGAAGATGCGAAGGCTCAACCAATCCCTGGTCGTATGCCTGCTGATACGTCATGCCGCCTACATCGGCTGTGCCGCCTCCTGGTTTATCAACTATTTGACCCGGGGCAAAAACACCTTCGGGGATTATACCATCATCGTAAGTGCCGCCATCATTAGCATACTGGGATGTCCACTGAATACCCCCGTTCTGAGCATCCCTTCCGGGAAGACTATTGGGAAATACACCCGTATGCGTTCCATACCGGTAGCTCAGCAATACAAAATCACCTCCTATTTTAGCGTCTAACAATACATTCAGGCTGAAATTTTTATAATTGAACGTATTATCCCATCCCGCGCGGAATTTAGCATTGATATCACCCACATCCTGCCATATATTACTTCTGTTAGGAAATGCTGTTCTTGAATCGCTGCGCCATTGAAGAATAGGAAGTCCATTGCGGGGATCATTTTTATCCGTACCCTCAAAAGCAGTGGAATGTATTTGTGTACGCAATGTGCCGTATGATTTGCCTACAACAGCCCATGTACTGATCTCGCCGATGTTGGCGCCCAGGTTAAATTCTGTTCTGCCAGGGTAAAGATCTACAATCATATTTCTGTTAACGGCATAATTAAGCGCCGTATTCCAGCTAAAGCTCTTTGTTCTTAACGGAGTGGCATCTAATGAAATTTCGATACCCCTGTTGCGTATGTTACCGGCATTGATAAATATGGTGCTTACACCAGACTCTGTTGGCGTGCCAATATCCAGCAACTGGTTTTTAGTATTGTCCTGGTATACACTTACGTCTAACCCTAAACGATTATCAAGAAACCGCATTTCCAGTCCGATTTCTTTTGATATTTTACGCTGGGGTTTAAGATTCGGCTGTAATACTGACCCGGAGCTATAGGTTGAGAGCGGCACGGTTTGCCCGTTAGCCGTGCTGTATCCATTAAAAGCAAACCCGGGGTTAATCCTGAAGGGATCGGTATCACCGCCCAATGCAGCCAGATTTCCTCTTAATTTGCCGTAGCTGATCCAGGACGGAAGGCTGTTTTTAAATGTTTCACTAAATATCCATGATAAGCTGGCGGCAGGATAAGTATAAAAGTTATTACCGCTGCCATTGGTATAAGTTAATGAAGAAGACCAGTCGCCCCGCCAGGTAGCCTGCAGGAATAACATGTCTTTATATCCTATATCAGCGCTGGCGTATAATGAGTTAAAGCTTTTACGGTTCCTTATTCCCGCTGTAGTGGTAGGCTGATTAACCGAGTTGGCTATATAATAGTTACCCGGGTAGCTTAATCCTCCGCTGGTGGAGCTGTTTTCATACGTGGTTTTATAGCGTTGCGCTTCACCACCTATATAGCCACTGATAGAGAGGTCCGGATTAATATCCTTGTTCATCATCAGCATCCATTTCTGCATATTGCTTTCCTTGGTTTGGAACCCGAGTGAATACAGTCCGCCCGTAAAATTTTGCCCCTGGCCCAACTCCTTACTTTCCGACCGGGTATAAATGTTATTAATATTCCCTTCTAAGATCAGTTTCGCCCAATCGGTTAACGTAACGGTAAAGGCCACGCGACCACGGAGCAGTTGTTCTTTTTGAAAATAGTTGTTTTCATATAATGAGAACCAGAACCTTGTTTCAGGGGCCAGGTTGGTTTCGGCAGAATTGCCGGGATTAGGAACGCCACCGAACTGGCTGGTATAATGCTCTCTTTGAGACCAGTATTTGGTGTCATAGTTACGCGGCATCATCCACGAATACAGTTTGCCAAAATTATAGGAAGCAAACGCATCCAGCCCGCCCAGGCGTGGCGGGTTTTTGCCATTAAAATCAGTATAGGCTGCACTCATATCCACTTCCAGGAACTTGGTGAACTTATGTGTAACCCTAAGGTCAAATGCATTTTTTGTAAATTTATTGTTGCTCACAACACCCTCGGCCTCATTGCGGTTATAGGATAAACGAAAAGTTGATTTTTCTGTTCCGCCGTCAATAGCTACATTGGTATTATAGCCAATACCCGTTTGAAAAGCGTCTAAAAAGTTATTGGGCTGCGGAAGATATTTGGTAGGCGTACCATCATAATTAATTACATCCTGCCCAAGCATACGCGGACCCCAGTTTTCCAGTTCACGTCCTATACCCCTGTCAATATATGGCAGGCCTGAGACAGGATCGGTAGGAAATACTTTTGTAGTCCATCTTTCATTGGCCTTATAATTCGGATCCCTGGCATCGGTAAAGAAATCACCAACCGTTCCGCCCCCAAATTCATTCTGAAAATCGGGTCCCGCATAGGGATCAGTTATATTCACCGACTGGTTAACCGTTATGCCAATGCCCTGGCGCTGTTTTCCTTTTTTAGTAGTAATTAAAATTACCCCGTTTACCGCTCTTGTGCCGTACAGGGCAGCAGCGGCAGAGCCTTTTAATACAGATACACTTTCAAAGTCTTCCATATTCAGGTTCTTCAGGTCGTTACCAAAATCGCGCCCGTTACCGCTAAAAATATCGTTGTCCATGATCACGCCGTCAATAACAAAAATGGGCTGGTTATTGGTTCCCAGGGTAGAGTTACCGCGGATTATAATTTTGGAGTTGGCCATCAAGCCACCGGCTCCTCCCATGTCAATCTGCACGCCTGCAACCCGGCCCTGTAAGGCATTAATTGGGTTAATCTCATTGGTTTTAGACAACTCAGCGCCTTTGACTTCCGTTATGGAAAAGCCTAATTGCCTTTTTTGTTTTGTAACTCCCAGTGCTGTTACTACAACCGCTTCACTTTCTGTTATACTTGGTTTGAGTATTACAGATAAGGTAGTTTGCGTTCCAATGGTTACTTCTGCAGTTTCATATCCCACGGAAGAAAACACAAGGACATTCTGAGAAGCTGCCAATGATACACTAAAGCGTCCTTCGGCATCCGTAGCAGCAATGGCGCTTGCTCCCTTTACCGCAACCGATACGCCCGGTAACGCTGCTCCGCTTTCATCTGACACGGTTCCGGAAACCGTTTTTCTTTGCTGGGCGAAAGCATAAACCCCTGATAATACTATAAAAAGCATTAACAACAGATGCTTAACATTTGACTTCATCATTGTTAGTTTTAGTTGTAAATTTTGTTTAAGGGTTTCTCTCAGGCAGCTTCCTGAATTTTATTTTTACGTGCTATGCCTTTCTCATATTTCTCCATTACCAGGGCCGCGCCTCCTATAAGCTGGGCTTCATGCCCCAGCCCGGATATTACAATCGTTGTATTGGCCGCAAGCCGTGGGATACAATGCTCGTTTAATGCCTGCTGGATAGGCGCCTGCAATATTTTACCGGAAGAAGATCCTCTTCCGCTAAGTACTACCACTCCGGGATTTAACAAATGAATTAAAATGGCGATGCCGCGGCCGATATTATAACCGGCTTCCGATAACAGCTCAACCGCAAAACGATCTCCCTTTGCAGCAGCATCAATAACAGCATCGGCAGCATCTTCCGGGTTCAGCGCTTCCAGTCCCGGTTTTTTTAAAACGGAGGTTCTGCCGGAAGCTAACCCTTCCAGCGCCTTTTCTATTACCGCCGTTAAGGCAGCTTCTGTTTCCAAACAACCGCTTTTGCCACAACTGCATAGCTTTCCATTCTGGAAAAGCGGAATATGGCTGAACTCACCCGCAAAACCATTATCTCCCCTGAACAACACATTGTTCAATATCAAACCCAGTCCAATACCCCAACCCACATTAATTACCATTACATTCTTTTTATTAAGTGCGGCGCCAAACTTTTGCTCGGCCAGCGCAATAAGACTTGAGTCATTATCAATAAATACAGGAACCCCGGTTTTGCTCTCAATAAATGAAGTAATGGTACCCTGCCCGTTCCCGGGAAACGAGTAATTCACCCCTTCCTTCGCATCAATAAACCCCGGCATGCTAATGCCAATACCCGCAATTTTACTTTTGGCAATTCCCGCTTCGTCTATTACTTCGTTTATCTTGTCGGTAATAATGTCTAACGCCCCGGGATTACCCGCCAGGCTCAGTTCTATGCTTTCCATTTTTCCGATATGCCTGTTTTGCATATCCATTACCACCAAACGGGTAACAAACTGATCCATAGCAACCGACACAGTATACATAATATCGGGCTTAAGAGAATACATCTGCGGCCGCCTGCCACCACTTGAAGGAGCATGTCCTGTTTCTATCACATACCCTTCTTCCACCAGCTCATTTAATAGTTTTGTAGTGAGCGAAAGACTCTTTTCAATTCGCTCACTTACTTCTGCACAGGAAAGCATCCTTGAAAAATAAAGATGGTTCACTATTCTTTTCCTATATAATTGAGTCTTACCCGCCATTTCTATTAAAATAAGGTTAACGTTTTCTGAATAATATGTTAAAGTAAACTAACTTTTTTTAAAAAAACAATATGTTTCAAATATATTTTTGAAATAATTTAAACATTAGGCCGATTTAGCACACATTTACCTTCGTGAGAAAGTTCAAATTGCCGCTGGCTGGTGAGGATAGCAGCCTGGGGCGGAAAATTTCCATAATCAATCCCCCGGAAAATGAAAGATATTTGCATTACGGAATGGCTATCCGCTATTTGAACTTATATGCCACGAATTCGTGCCTGGTTTAAAGTTGTATTTATAAATCAGCCCGCTTGCGGGTTGGTGGAATTCATGGCATAAAATGCTATAGTGTTTCTATTGTTCCAAATCAGACAGTCATTAAAAACCAACATACATTATGATACGTTCTTTTTTTTCCGCACTGCTCATCCTCTTAACGGGTTTTTATGCGCAGGGGCAATCCGGGGTTAA
>CAYVEI010000079.1:18557-20004 GCA_964450515.1 uncultured Terrimonas sp.
CCGCACTGCTCATCCTCTTAACGGGTTTTTATGCGCAGGGGCAATCCGGGGTTAATGATAATCCCGCCAAGATGCAATGGTTCAGGGATGCCAAACTGGGTATTTTCATTCACTGGGGTATTTATTCTGTAAATGGTGTAGACGAAAGCTGGTCGTTTCATAATAAAAAAATGTCGTACACCGACTATATGAAGCAATTGAATGGCTTCACCGCCAAAAACTATAACCCGGATGCATGGGCGCAACTGATCAAAGAAACGGGCGCCAGGTACGCGGTAATAACTACCAAACATCATGACGGCATTGCTTTATGGGATACCAAAGCCAACAATATGAGCACGGCTAAGCTCACGCCTGCCCGAAAAGATGTGATCACTCCCTTTTTTACCGCGCTGCGAAATGCAGGTCTTAAAGCCGGGGCTTATTTCTCCATATTAGACTGGAGCCACCAGGATTACCCGGGGTTTTTAAAAGACAGCAGCCGCTACCAGTTAAAAGACGATCCGGCAAGATGGAACAGGTACCTGGCATTTTACCAGGCACAGATCAAAGAGCTCAGTACCCAATTTAACCCGGATTTGTTTTGGTTTGATGGCGACTGGGAGCATAGCGCTGCAGAATGGCAGGCAAAAAAAGTACGGGAAATGATATTGGCGCATAATCCAAACGCCATTATTAACGGAAGACTGGCCGGCTTCGGCGACTATGAAACACCTGAACAAAATTTCCCGATTACCCGTCCTTCGCTAAACCCCTGGGAACTGTGTATGACGGCTAACAATAACTGGGGATACCACCCGGACGACAGCGCATATAAAACACCTTATGAGCTCATTACCATTTTTGCCGATGTGATCAGCAATGGCGGTAACCTGTTATTTGACATTGGTCCGCGGGAAGACGGCTGGATACCCACGGAACAGGTACATTTATTAAAGGAACTGGGCAAATGGACGCATAAGCACGAAGAAGCCATTTTTAATACGGAAGCCGGCATGCCGCCGGGCCATTTTTACGGACCAAGTACAATATCAAAAGACTCCTCTACCCTGTACCTGTTTGTACCTGCCCTTAACAGGGGTAAATTAGTGATCAGGGGATTATACAATACCATTCAAAGCATTAAAGTGATAGGGGCAGATCAGCCGCTGCATCATAAAATTGTAGGTAAAATATCGTGGAGCCCGGTGCCGGGTTTGGTATACATTGATGAAATTCCGGAAACGGCTACTGATGGCTATATGACGGTGCTTGAAGTAAAATTAAACGGCCCCATAAAGCTGTACAAGGGCAAAGGCGGACTGGGAGCGGAGTAGAAGAGAGTGCAGGAGGGTACAGGGTGTAAGGCTGTCACTGGGACCTGAAACCTGTGTGAAAAGTGAGGTATAAGGTGTAAGGTATGCGGAAGTCATTACTTACTCACACCTTACACCTTACACCTTATACC
>CAYVEI010000080.1:0-19846 GCA_964450515.1 uncultured Terrimonas sp.
TGCTATTGCCACTGAAAGGCAAAGTATTCACATGCTCCTTTACCTAAATTTTTTAAAGCGTGCGGAATATTGCTGTTCAGGAAGATAATATCTCCCGGTTGGGCCTTTTGAAATGTATCTCCGATCTGCATTTCAATATTTCCTTTCCGTACAATGATAATTTCTTCCTGCCGGTGGGTATGTGGCGGGTGGCTGATCTCATTTTGCTTAAGCGTGGTGGCATGCATATCAAATTTTTCAAACAAAACCGTAGCCTGGTTAAACTGCTGACGCCTGAAACCCCTTTCATTTTTTTGTACAGCCACCTCATCCCAGTCAACCAGTATGGATGGTATTGCTTTTGTGTTTGGTACAATTGAATCAGTTCCTTTCTTTGTGTATTTCAGCAGGTAATAGCTTACTTTTTCCCTGCTCTCATTTACGGCTTCATGCAAATCGCCCGGCATAGCCATAGCTACACCTCCGGGTCCTAATGTTTTCGTTTCCCCGGCAATGGTTACTTTCAATTTTCCTTCTTTTACAATAATCAGTTCTTCCGTATTGGCATGTTTGTGCGGTGCGTGTGCGGATTTGCCCGGCTCCAGCATGGTGATATGTACTTCCATATTGGAAAGATAAGGTGTGCAACCATCCATGATCTGTATCCGGTAACGGCTGGAGTCTTTGAGAACCGGCAACTCATTCACGTAATACACTCCAGAAGGAATAGTATCCGTTTGGGCAAATGATGCAGCACTAATATATAACATCAGAAAGAAACAGGCATATTTCATCATTGTGGAAGATTGAAGTTCATAGCTCAATATACTACAATATTTGTTCCTTCCCGGCGGGGTCTTCACCGCCGGGAAATTGTGCAGAGGGCGATACCCCGGCAAACCGTTCAGACGGGAATATTTTTTATTCTGCGATTGAACGTCCATCCGGGACTGCTGCTTAGCTTTGGCTAAAATAGTTGTAGCTGAATTCCTTTCTTTGGATGAAATGTTCCGATAATCATAAACGGGTTTAACGAAACATGATGGTATGCCTGTGTGGTGCCTAAGAAAAAGTACAAAATCTTCAATCATCATGCGGCTTTCTCTTCCCTGATTGTCTTTGAAAAATCTAAAATCTCTGTCGGTTTAAAATGGGTAATGAAGTGCAGGTGTCTTTGTTTTTGGCTTCCGCAATCAATTCTGTCAGGTTGTAATAGATTTTGCCTAAACAAACTTTCTTGCGTTCTTCCCAATTGTTGGTGGTGTAATGTGTCCAACAACTTTTATTTCACTATCAATACTTTGGGGTCGGAAACCGTCGGGTCTAAAATCGCTGGTGTTTTTTACCAAATCAACTTATATCCAGTCGTATTTTTTGTATTGCTCGTTATATAATTTTTTACGAAACGGAACAGGACAAATTCTTATCCAGGCGCCATCTTCTTTAAAACCTGCTGTGCAAACAAGTTCATCGTACTTGGCGGAAAGTGTACCCGTTAAATCATATACACAAAACCGGATGGGTTGCGTAAGCAACACTTCCAAACCTGTACCAGGTGCAGAACGGGAGAAAAAACCTTCACAAACTAAACAAAAGCATATATTCTTTTGATGACCTTTTCAAGGCTTATACGATTCAGTACTAAAACAAAAACATACAGATGAAAACAATCAAAATCTTATGCTTCCTGTTTATACTATTGATAGCAGGCTGTAAAAAAGACAACAATCCGGAAAAGAAGAAAACAGTGGCAACCTGACCGACATTGTGCCACAGGCCTATCTCGACGAAGCAAAGCAGATGGGTTTTACCCCGGAAAACAAATACATTTACCGTTTTTCTATCGTTTACCTGCTTCAGCTTTTGCCCAAAAATCATAATAATTATACCACTGTGCGGGGTATTGCTTTACTTTTTTCTCCATTTCAGCCGTAAAATCACGGAGCATTTGCTGCATGACAGTGGTTTTATTGCTGTAATCATAGTTTTTTATAGCAGTAGAATAAAAATGATAGTGCGCAGGGCCTTCTTTCATAGCAAATACATAACATACCGGCACTTTGAACTGCGCGGCCAGCACAAACGGACCCGCGGGAAACCGGGCCGCTTTGCCGAGGAAATCTGCAGCTAAGGTTCTGTTTCCTTCCACGAAACGGTCGGCATGCATACAAACCAGCTCCTTATTCTTTAACGCTTCATTAATGGCGTAAATATGAGAGAGGTCATCTTTAATAACAATGATATGGGCGTTGCGCTCACCGGTAACCGAAGTAAGGTAATCCCTGATCTTTTGGTGCTCCCCGTCAAACATTACCACGTTAATCCGCGTATTTAAGCGCTCCAGCAAATGCCCGGCAGCTTCCCAGTTACCAATATGGGAGCTCAGCAATAACCCGCCTTTTTGAAGATGAACCAGTTGATGCAGGTGCTCTTCTCCCTCAAAATGGAAAGAAAAGCGGTTAGCCATACCCGACATGATGGCTATTTTATCAATAAGACTTTGCCCGAAGCTGTAGTAATTTTTATACAATGCAGCCATTGACCGTGCAAAGGAATACCCTATTCTTTTTTTAAAGAAATACAGGATATAACGGGATGACTTCCATGCAAATAAAAAATAATAGAAGCTAACGAAGCGCAGTAAACAATAGGCCGGGCGAAGTCCAAACTTCTTCAGCACGGTGATAAAGATACCGTAGCCTAACCTGTTGCCGCTGGATTTACCACGCCAGAGCGGCATTATGCCAGTTCTTTAGCATTTACACGGGAAATAACATAGTTGTAGAAATCGCTGAAGGTAATAATGCCGGTGAAATCTTCGGGTTTAACCTTAAAAGAAAAATTATTTTCTATTACTACCACCAGGTCTATATAATCGAGACTGTCTAATTCCAATACCTCTTTAACGTTTCCCTCAGGGGTTATTTTTTCCTTTTCCACCTCAAATTCTTCAGACAGGAAATGGTTGATCTTCTCAATGATTTCTTCGTTCTGTTTCATAAACAACTATTTGCTCCATTTTCTGACAATCAGCGACGAGTTGGTACCGCCAAAGCCAAAGGAGTTCGACAAAAATACATTTATATCCTTTTCCGTGGTAGTTTTTACAATATTCAATTTGGCAGAATCTTCATCAGGATGTTCAAAATTGATATTAGGTGCTATAAAACCATTATGCATCATTAATAAAGAATATACGATCTCGCTGGCGCCTGCCATCCAGCATTCATGCCCTGTCATGGATTTGGTAGAGCTCACCGGAACCTTAGCCTCCCCGTATACGGTATATAAAGCTCTTGCTTCACTGGCATCGCCGGCCGGTGTGGACGTAGCATGTGCATTCACATAATCTATATCGCCTGCATTCAACCCTGCATCTTTCATGGCCATCTGCAAAGAGCGTACGGGGCCTGTTACCGTGGGGTTGGATATATGTTCGCCGTTAGATGAAAAACCATAGCCGATCACTTCCCCCAAAATGGTGGCGCCTCTTTTAGTGGCAGACTCTAAGCTTTCGAGGATAACGGTTGCTCCACCGCCACTGGGGATCAGCCCGTCGCGACTGCGGTCGAAAGGACGGGACGCTTTTTGCGGCTCCGACTCATGAACAGAAAAAGCAGACAAAGCATCAAAAGTAGCCATCGAATAACAATTGATCTCCTGCGCTCCGCCGGTAACAATACAATCCTGCAAACCGGTTTTTATAAAATGGTAACCCAACCCTATGGCATGAGATCCGCTCGCGCAGGCAGCGCTGATGGTAAAATTTACCCCTTTCAGCTTAAAGATGGTGGAAAGGTTCATGGTAATGGTGGAATTCAGGGTTTGAAACACTGAAGCCGAGCCAATAAGCATATTGTCTTTCTTTTCGCGCATGATATCTGTGGCATCTATTACGGGCTTTGCCGAGCTGTCGTTGCCATATAAAATACCTATTTCGTGTTCATTGATATAGGCTTCGTTAATATCCGCCTGCTCTAATGCCTGCAGGGTTGCCATGTAAGCGTATTCTCCCTGTTCGGGCAGCATTATTCTTGAGCGGCGGTCTAACAACCCTTTTAATACGGGCTTTTCCACAAAGCCGGTGAGGCCGGAACGGTAGCCCATTTCTTTACGAACGGGATCTAATATAATGCCCGAACGGCCAACATACAGGGAATCCCTTACCTCATCAAGGTTTTTCCCGATGCAGGAGTAAATACCCATACCTGTTATGACTACCCGTTTATTCATTTTTTATATATTGCCTCACCCTCTTTCCCTCTCCCGCCGCGACGAGGGACGGTACTTTAACAAACTGCCAAACTAAATTCTTCCATATCAATTTTTGAATAATTCCGAACAAATCAGCACCTTCTATCGTTTCTTTTCATTTCCACATTTCCACATTTCGCTTCACGAATACATCCCCCCGTTTATAGATAATACTTCGCCTGTAATATAGGAAGATTCTGCAGACGCGAAAAAGCCTACCGCATGGGCAACTTCTTCGGGCTCGCCAAAGCGGCTTACCGGTATCAGCGAGCGCAACTGCTTCTCATCCAGCCCTTCCGTCATATCTGTTTTAATGAATCCCGGGGCAATGGCGTTAACCGTAATATTTCTTCTGCCCACTTCCTGCGCCAGCGCTTTGGTTGCCGCAATTACACCGCCTTTGGCAGCCGAGTAATTGGTTTGCCCGGGGAGGCCTTTCAGCCCCGACAGGGAAACGACATTAATGATCCTTCCGTATTTCTGCATCAGCATATCCTGCAGCACCAGCTTGGTAACATAAAAAAATCCGTTCAGGCTGGTATTGATCACATGGTTCCACTGCTCGTCTTTCATCCACATCAGTAATACGTCTTCTTTTACCCCCGCATTGTTCACCAGTACTTCTATTCTGTTTTCCGTATGCGCTGCTATCCACCCACCCAGCGCCTCCGTTACCTCCTCCTTATTGCCTACATCAAATTTAAGTAATTCGCCGTCACCACCTTTTTCACGAAGTAATGCAAGCGTTATTTCGGCCGCTTCCAGGTTGTCTTTATAATTAATAAGCACATGGTAGCCCATAGCCGCCAGCTTTATGCATATTGCCCTGCCAATACCCCTTGAACCGCCTGTAACTAATGCGCATTTCATTTAACTCCTTATAAATTTGTTGTAAAATACAGTATTTGAATCAAAGGCTAATGAATTGCAGCCTGTTCTGTAAGATGCGTTTCAAAAAAAGCAACAGGATGCTGACGGAAATGAGCTACCACCTGCTCCAGCTCGCGGTAACGGGGCTTATCATCAATGAATTTGGGAAATATTTTCCTTACGGCCGTATACATTTCCTTTGTTTCGGGAGATAATTTTTCAACACATTCTGCATAATCAATTGCCTGCAGCACCGTGATCATTTGTATGGCAAGCACTTCAAATGTATTTTCAATTACTTTTTTGGTCATCAGCGCGGCATTACAGCCCATGCTTACAATATCCTGGTTATCATTATTATTAGGGATGCTGTGCACATACATGGGAAAAGAAAGCGTTTGGTTCTCTGCCACGGTGGAAGTGGCGGTAAACTGCATACCCTGCATGCCGAAATTTAACCCAAGCACACCGAGGTTTACAAACGGCGGGAATTTTTCATTGAGCTTATTGTTCAGCAAATAATTCAATTGCCTCTCTGAGAGCATAGACAACTTTGTAACGGCCGTTTTCAGCTTATCCATTTCCAGCGATACATAGTCGCCGTGAAAATTACCCCCATGAAAAATATTATGGTTTTCATGATCAATTACCGGGTTATCATTTACCGAATTAAGCTCATCCACCACTATTTTTTCCGCCTGTTCAATGGTATCCAAAACAGGGCCCAGCACCTGGGTAACACAGCGGAGCGAATAGTATTCCTGCACTTTATCTTCAAATACATCGTGCCGGATGTTTTCAGGATTATACAAATGTTCGGAACGGCTCCGTATAAGCTTACTGTCTTTTAATACATCCTGCAGCATAGCTGCCACATTGTTTTGTCCCCTGTGCTTTTTTACAATATTCAGCTCATACGAAAAATGATCATCGTATGCTTCCACCACTTCATTGGTCATTGCAGAAAGCATTACTGCATATTGCAATAGTTTTTTGGCCTGTATAATATTAAGCAGCCCGATGCCTGTCATGGCCGAAGTGCCGTTTAAAATAGCCAGCCCTTCGCGAATATGTACAGACAGCGGGGTTATATTGAATTTTTTAAACGTTTCTGCAGTAGGGCGGGGTTCTCCATCCACGATCACTTCTCCCTCACCAATAAGCACTAATGCCAGGTGCGCCAATTGCACCAGATCGCCGCTGGCGCCCACACCTCCATGCTCAAAAATACAGGGGGTAATATTATTATTGATCAGTTCCTTAAGCACTACGGCTACATCGGTATGCACACCGGAATGCGCCTGCATTAAACTGTTCAGCCGGGCCAGCATTAGCGCTTTTACCAGCGAAGGAGAAAGATAATTGCCACTGCCTGAGCTATGACTGCGAATAAGGTTGTACTGAAGTTGCAAAACATTTTCGGCGCTTACTTTGTATTGCGCCATAGGTCCAAAACCTGTATTAATTCCGTAAATAAGTTTTTGATCTGAAAAATTTCTGAGAAATTGAAAACTGGCATCCATCTTTTCAAGTGCCCGGGTGTTTAACTCAATTTTTCCGTTATTAAATATGATCTCAGAAAAGTCTTCTAAAGAAAGCGTTCTGCCACCTACATTTATCATTGCCCGAAGATTATTTTAAAAGTACTCGCGACCGCAAAAAAAATAAATATTGGTAAATGTATCAAATTTTTATTCATCTCCGGTCTATAAACTTCACCGCCTTCCTCCCCATTTCCGGAAACTGCATACGCTGCATCTCTTCCGCGGTAATATATTTAATAGAAGGCGTTACCCGCAGCTTGGCCTGGAGATAGGCACGTATTTTATGATCGCATGCTTCGCTATGGCGTACCGGCAGCAGGTGCAGCAATACTTCATCTGTTCCTATTTCATTGGAATATACCTCTGCCACATAATCTTTTATATCTTCCATTCCATTCAGCAAATCGAATAAAGCAGGGGCAAAAAGCGTTGTGCCTTTAAACTTGATCATCTGTTTTTTTCGGCCGATAACAGGAGACAGCCTGATGGTATTTCTTCCGCAGTTGCAGGGTTCTTCAAAAAACATGCAGATATCGCCTGTTTTATAACGCAGCAGGGGCATCCCTTCCACGCCCAGCGTGGTGATGGTTACCTCACCTGGTATGCCCGGCGGCACCTGCCGGTTATTTTCGTCCAATAATTCCACTATTACCAGCTCGGGGTTATGATGCCCTCCTTTGCCGGCGCCGCATTCAGTAAACGCAGTTTGCATTTCGGTGGAAGCATAGGTAGAATATAAGCTGATCTTCCATGCTTCTGTTATCTTTTTACCTAATACATTCAATGAAAAATCGGTATTCCGGATATTTTCACCAATGCAGATCGCTTTTTTTACCGAACTGTTATTAATAGCAATACCATGTTCCGCGGCGTAATGCATTAATTTCAATATAAAAGAAGGAACGCCTACGATGGCCGTTGGCTGTAACCGGAATACGGTTTCCCATTGCAGGGAAGGCACACCCGGCCCCAGGCGTATAATGCCCGCGCCTAATTTCCGGATGCCCGAATAATAAGCCATACCTGCCATGAACTGCCTGTCGAGCGTAAGCATTAACTGGTATACATCGGTTGCCTTTCCATCGGCACAAACAAAAGAAGCATACTCATTGTATGCCAGTCGCTGCAGGTCGTTTTCGGTTAGCGCAACGGTAACCGGACTGCCCAACGTTCCTGAAGTGGAAGTATACTCAATTATTTTATCGCGGCTTACACAAAGAAAATCATCATTGCGCTGCTGCAGGTCTTCCTTTGAGGTAGGCGGAATATGAGCCATGCCGGCTACTGAGCTGATCTGTGCTATATTAATACGGTGTTTTGCAAATACTTCTTTATAAAAGGGAGATCTTTGCTGAAGGTATTGTAATAAGTCCTGCAGTTTTTGATGCTGCATGGATTGTATAATGGCTGCAGACTGAAAAGCTGTCCGGGGTGAATACGACATGGGTAAATTTTCAACAATATTTAGCTAACCGGTGGGCTAAATTAAGATTTTCGGAGGAGAATGAACCTACGGCTAAACAGGAGAGATTAGGCATGCATCAGGTATCCCTGGTTGTTCCGTCATCATCTTCCTCTTCGTCGTTTGTATCAGGGTTAGCTTCTGTATCATTTTCCGCGGTATCCGCATCAGCGGCGGCTGCATCTCCTGTTGCCGCATCTCCTTCAGCTATATCTCCCGCTTCGCCTGCAGTTAATTCATCCTGCACTGTATCTGCTTCAATTGTAAGCGTAGTATGCTGCACCAGCTCACCATTTTCAGCTACCACCAAATTGCTTTCGGTTTCCACTTCAAAATGTCGGGCGTTTACTAATGTAGGCTCCACTACCTGGTTGGCCAGTATTTCCTTTATTTGGGGAAGATCATCGGGTGAGTTAATACCAAAATAATCCATAAAGGAACGTGAGGTAGCATATATTAAAGGTTTTCCGGGCAAATCTTCATTCCTGCCTGTAATTACTACTAATTCCTTTTCCAGTAATTTCTGTATCACATAATCGCAGTTTACCCCCCGTATAGATTCTACTTCGCCTTTGGTAATGGGCTGCTTATAGGCAATAATAGCCAGGGCTTCCATGGCGGCGGCCGATAACCGCTTTAAAAATTTGTCGCCATTTAGCTGGGCAATGGTTTTATGAAAGTCGCCTTTGGTCAAAAATTGCCACCCCCCCCCGCTCTGCCGTACTTCAAAGGGATAAAATTCCGTGGCATATTTTTCGCGTATGCCCTCTATGGCTGATTCTACCTGGTCTAAAGTGGCCCGGTCTTCAATAAATCCCAGCGCATTGTTTACCAGGTCAACCAGTTCTATGCTGGTCAGCGGTTTTTCGCTGGCAAATATCAGCGCCTCTATATGTAATATGATCTGAGAAATTTCCATGTATCCTTCTTAGGAAAATTTGAAGATTCAAATAGTTTAGCCGGCGCAGCGTACTCGATACTATTGTGCAAGCCGTAACTACCCCTGCAATGCAGCAGCGCCGCTCACAATTTCAGTAAGCTCGGTGGTAATAGCAGCCTGCCTTGCCCGGTTATAAGAAATACGCAGGCTTTTCAGCAATTCGTTAGCGTTTTCACTGGCCTTGTCCATAGCCGTCATTCTTGCCCCATGTTCGCTGGCATTGGCATCTAACACTGCTTTATATAACTGGGTATTTAATATTTTAGGCATCAGTTCTGCAATGAGGGCTTCTTTATCCGGCTCAAAAATAAAATCTGCTTTAGTTATTTTGCCGTCTTTATGCTCTGCTTTTGGAATGGGCAAAAACCTTTCTACGGTAAACCGCTGGGTAGCTGCATTCCTGAACTCACTATAGATCACTTCCACCACATCAAATTCTTTTTTTGCAAAAGCTTCTATGGCAGCCTGGGCTACCTGCTGAATATGTTCGAAAGAAATATGCTGCAATGCATCTTTGTACGCCGGATTTACTTTAAAACCGCCTTTCTGAAAAGCATCAAAAGCCTTTTTCCCTACGGGCCAAATACTGATATTGCCGTTGGCCATTTGTGCGGCATATTTTTCCTGCACTACGGAGCGGGCAAGCTTAATAACATTGGCATTATAGGCGCCGCATAAACCGCGGTCGGAGGAAATAACGATCAGCAATACTTTTTCCACCGGCCGTTCAACTGCCAGATCCCCGCTGCTATCACTATCCGTGTTACTCACCAAATTGCTGAGCATTTCCTGCAGCTTTCTGGCATAAGGGCGCATTTGAATAATAGCATCCTGTGCACGGCGCAGCTTTGCCGCACTTACCATTTTCATGGCCTTTGTGATTTGCTGCGTACTTTGAACGCTTTTGATCCGGTTACGAACTTCTTTTAAGGCGCCGGCCATATTAAAAAGTTAAGTAGTTGATTGATAATTAGTTAATTAAATAACAACCCGTTATTCCTTACAGGTTATCCCAAAACGACCGCAAAGGTATTTGAATTGCGTGAAAAAACCATAGGGGGAAGCAAGTTGCGGGATACCGGGTACAAGTTGGAGGTTGCAGGCACCGGGCTCAGGATAGGATGTTCGTTTTAATATGCGCTTATCGCTTATTATTTGTGGTTTATCGTTTATTGTTATGGTTGTATTCGCTTCGGATTTAGGACTTTTGGCTTCGGATTTGAGTTTTATATGTTTTTTGTGATTTGGTTTTTGGTTCTTCTTTTCGAATTTCGAAATTCCGGCTTCGTATTTTTAAACTTATGGTGTACCGGTACTTTCGCTGATCATACCTTACACCTTTACACTTTATACCTCATACCTCATACCTTATACCTCATACCTCATACCTGCCGTCACCACTGACGATCTCCTCTTCGGCCACCCCGTCCCGGGCCTGTTTCCCCGCTCTGTTCAGTGGTTTGCTGCCCGCTTTTGAACTGCATCAGCCGGTAAGAAAAAGTAAGCATGAAATAACGGGTAAGCCGGTTAACCCTGCTGTCTATAATGGAGTTGCCGGTTACCTGCCTGCTGATATTGGTGTTCTGGTTAAAAATATCAAAACCCGATATCCGTATAAAGCCATTCTTCTTTTTGAAGATGGTTTTCTCAATAGACGCATTAAATAAAGTAGGGTTACCATTTACGGTAGATGCCAGCCCGTTGTTAATAAGGTAATTGATATCATAACGCAGAATCAGCCCCCCGGGGATATCCATGCGCATATTGCTTCTCAGTGTCCACGCGTTTGAGCCAAGGCGTTCACCATTTTGGGAGAGGGTGTATTTTGTGGAATTAAGACTGTACGCCCCGCTAAAATTTAACTCAAGCCATTCTTTATAGTTAAATTCAAGGTTCAGCCGCTGGGTGGCAACCCAGTTATTGCCGATGTTCTTTTTACTGTCTACCAGTCCAACATCATGATTATAATTTACATTTCCATTTAAGGAAACAACATATTTCCTGTTCTGAAAAGGCTGCGCATAATTATAGAAACCCGATAAGCTGTAGTTGCCTTTTACATTTTCGGGCATGCTCAACTGCGCGCCGCTGCTGTCTATCCGCATATTATTATTTACAATGCGGTTATGGATCATATTTCCCCTCATCCCTACAAACATGGTGCGGCCGCTTGTATAATTGAAATTATTAAAAAAAGCGCGGAAGTTATGGTTGAATGCCGGCCGGAGATCAGGATTTCCCTGGGTTTGGTATTGCGGGTTAGATACATTCCTCACCGGCTGCAACTGGTCAAAAGAGGGTTGCTGGTAGTTGGCATTATAGTTCATATTCAGCCGTTTGGTCCGCGAAAAATTGTAGGAAAGCCTTGCCGAAGGCGCTACGCTTATTCTCCGTTGCGGTGTATATGCACTGTCTTTTGTAATGGAATAGCCGTTGATCTCCATGGGCTGCACTGTTAATCCTACACTATAATTATACTTTTTATTAACCGTGCGCAGGCTCAATCCCACTCTTTGATTGATAAAGGTATTTTCATACGCATTGCTCAAACTGTCGTTAAAATAAAGAGCGCTGCCAACGGAGTCGCGGTCGAATGTGCGGCGGTCGTTTTTCGCATACGAGTTATTATAGGCATAGCTGATATCGAGGAACCTGTTGCTGGCAACCGGTTCGGTATAGGTGGCGCGGATGCCGTAGTTGTGATTGTTATTATCCTGTGTGATCAACTGGTCGAGATAAGCATCCGAATAGCCGCCCGCTTTCAGGAACTCCCGTGTAAAGTTGATCTTATCGTCATCGCTTAGCGTGGAAGAAGTACCCAGCCCGATATTAACCGAAAAATTCCTGCCCCTTTTTCTGAAGCGGTGATTATAGTTGATGTCGCCGCTGAAGTTGGGTGTTTTCCGGTGAACCGTATCCCCGTTATATCCTTCCTGCGTTTTAAAAATATCATTTTCCCAGTAATTAAAATCGCTGTTGCTCCTGTTATTGGAATACCCGTAAGAAAAGTTGGGACTTACCTTAAGGTAATTCAGCGAATCGAAATGGTATTCAAAATTGAGGTTGGCGCGGTGATTATTATTAAGGTTATCGGAGAGGCTGTTTTTATTGTTCACGAATGAGCCGTCACCAAAAAAATTCTCCTGCGATGTATTCCGCAAGGTTACCGTGTTGCGGTTGGCAAAGCTATAGTTGCCGTAAAAAGAACCTTTCTTGTTTTTGAAATCCGTTCTGAAATTTGCTCCAATGGATTTATTATTAGTGATGCCATTCTGATCCGCGTTCGTATCCGAAGTGCCGCCATCGCCGCCACCGGAGTTGCCTCCTCTTCCGCCACCTCCCCTGTTACCGCCACCCGCATTACCACTGAAATTAAAGAGGTTCTGGTTAATATTATTCATATTTCCCAGAACGGATAGCTGCGTATTTTCTTTAAATACATTAGCATTTAAAGTACCCTGGTAACGGTCGTCTGTACCGTAGCCGGCGGAAGCGCGGCCAAACACCCCCTGGTTCTTATCTTTCTTTAGCTGGAGGTTGATAATAATATCCGGGTCGCCATCCTTAATACCCGATGCGGCAGCAAGCTCACCGTAATCATCTACCACCTGCACTTTGTCTATAATATCTGCCGGCAATTCGCGGGAAGCCGTTTGGGGATCGCCGCCAAAAAAGTCTTTACCATTTACTTTAATTTTAGATACGGTTTTACCCTGCGCGGTAATATTGCCATCCTTATCTACCTCCAGCCCCGGCAGCTTCTTTAAAAGATCCTCCACCGATGAATTGGGCTTTACCTTAAAAGAATCTGCCCTGAATTCAATAGTATCTTCCTTAATAACAACAGGCGGCGGACTGATCACTATTTCCTGCAGCGTTTGGAAAGCAGGCAGCATGGTAATGCTGCCAATGTTAAAATCGGATTTACCTTCTTCAACATCATACACGCTGATCACATCCTCCAGCCCAGCATTGGTAATTTTTAATGTAAACCTTTTAGTTGCCACCCTTGAAAAAATAAATTGCCCGGTTTTGTCTGTTACTGTTTTTAAAGTGTCTTTTCCCGCATCGGGAATAAGCATGACTGTTGCGCCGGGTAAAACCACATGACTGCTGTCGTATACCTTGCCCCTTACTGTACGATTCGTTTGGGCAATGCCTGCTATGGAAAAACTGGTTAGTAATATAAAAAGTAAAATACAGGGTTTCATTATAGTATTATAGGGTTATCTGTAATCCATTCACCACAAGCCGGGTTCCGTCAAAGGTAGCCTCCACGATGCTATAATAAAAAGAACAGAGGTTAATAAAGGTTAATGTTTATCAATTCTTTGCATTAAACAATGGTGCAGCCTGACTTGCAGCCGTTACTCCCGGCGGAAGCTCAATAATGTGCAGGTTACGGAAATGGATGAGCGCACCTTCGGCTTCTAAGCACAGGTAACCTTTTTTTTGAGATGCATTTGCTATACCATTTACAAATTTTCCATTTACGGAAAGTTTGATCACACCATCCACGCACACCACATCGTAGGTGTTCCACTCACCGCGGCCTTTACACCGGTTTTCAACAGACTTGCTGCGCTCACCGCGTGGATTATCGGGAGTGGTGGTTACTCCGCCCACACCAAACAGTTCGCCATGTACATAGGCAATGGGCGGCATAACGCCATTTTGCTTATTCAGCTTCACCCAGTCTAACTCCAGCATTTGTACTTCCACGCCATCCGGCAGGCGATTGCTGCCGGGCCGGGCGCTGCTCCATACAAACACGCCGGAATTACCTCCCGCTTCCATATGCTTCCATTCAACATGCATAATGAAATTCTCAAACTGCCTTTCACTTCTCATTACACCAATGGGTAAACCCTTACAAATAAGCATATCATCTTTTAATGACCATGTATCCCCTGCAGTATTCACATTGATCCATTGTATGGGAACGCCATCTTCATTTAAACCTGAAGTAACCGTATGAAGCGGCTTCACTTTTCCGAATGCAATTTTTGCTTTTTGCGCATAAGCGAAGCTGCCCATGATGAGCATTACAACAAGACATAGTTGTGCCTTTGTGATTTTTAATATATTTTTCATTTAACTTTAATTATAAAAATAAAATCCAGGACAGGAAATCGTTCCTGTTTATCTGTTATAAGCACCAACATAATCATAAAAAATAAATAATCAATAAAAATCCCCACCAGGAAAAAATGAAAGATCTGTCACGCCGTGATTTCTTACGCAAAACCACTATTGCGGGCTTAGGATTAGCCACCGCCGGAACATTAAGCAGCTTTTACAATGCCGGTCCCAAAATGCGGTTTGGATTGGTTACCTACCAGTGGGGAAGAGACTGGGATTTGCCCACATTACTTGCCAATTGTGAAAAAACAGGCTTATGGGGCGTTGAGCTCAGAACCCAGCATGCACATAAGGTTGAGATCAATCTTTCTGCGGCAGAACGGGCAGAGGTGAAGAAGCGCTTCGCCAACAGCCCGGTTACCTGCATCGGCTATGGTTCTAACTTTGAATATCACAGTCCCGACCCTGCTGAACTGCAAAAAAATATTGAGCAAACAAAAGCATACATACAGCTTTGTAAAGATATTGGGGCCACAGGCATAAAAGTAAAGCCCAATAACCTGCCGGCCGCTGTTCCCAAAGAAAAAACAATTGCGCAAATAGCCGCCTCTTTTAATGAAGTGGGAAAATTTGCAAAAAATCTCGGGCAATTGGTGCGGGTGGAAGTACATGGTAACCTCACCCAGGAGATCCCTAACATGAAAGCCATTTTTGAACAGGTTACCGAACCCAACGTAAAGATCTGCTGGAACTGCAATCCCGAAGACCTCCTGCCGCCCGGGCTGGAGGCCAATTTTAATTCAGTAAAAAAATGGTTCGGGGATACCGTTCATGTACGCGAATTGAATACCGATGAGTATCCCTACCAGCAACTCATGAACCTGTTTACCGCTATGAAATACAACGGATGGATACTCTTAGAAGCCCGTACCGAACCCCAGAACAGGGTGCTGGCCATGAAAGAACAACTGGCGGTGTTTAACGAAATGACCGCAAAAGCACAGCGAAAGTAAAGGGTGCAAGTTTCAGGGTACAGGGCGGGCAATTCCCAAAAAAAACGATTTGTTCATATAAAAAAATAAAACAACCATGCAAAAAAATTACCCGAGAAGGGAGTTTATTAAAAAATCGGCTATGGCCGGTGCAGGTATCGGTATCACCGCTATGGGCTTAAGCGCTAAATCGTATGCCGCCATACCCGGCGCTAATGAGCGGCTTAACATAGCGGTTATAGGCATTCACGGACAGGGGCAAACCCATATTAATAACTGGTGTGCGCTCAAAACCAGTCGCAATATCCGGCTTAAAACAATTTGTGATGCGGATGAACAGTGGTTCGACTCCAGGGCAAAGACAGTGAGCGATAAGATAGGGGAAAAGCCACTAACGGAGTGGGATATGCGCAAAGTATTCGACGACAAGGAGATAGACGCGGTTTCGTTTGCAACACCCAATCACTGGCATGCCCTGGGTACCATTTGGGCCTGCCAGGCGGGGAAACATGTATATGTAGAAAAACCCGCATCGCACGATGTATGGGAAGGGCGTAAAATGATTGAAGCCGCCCGCAAATACGACAGGCGTGTTCAGGTAGGATTTCAGAACCGCTCCATCAGCAATGTAATGGAAGCCATGAAATTTCTGCACGATGGCGGCATTGGCGATGTGTTTATGGCAAGAGGGCTTTGCATTAAGCCGCGTGATTCTTTCGGCATAGCCAAAAACAGCGCACCTCCTGCCACGCTTCATTACGACCGCTGGTTAGGCCCCGTTACTTACCGGCCCTATAATGAGAAGAAAGGACATTATAACTGGCATTGGTTCTGGGATACCGGCAATGGCGATACCGGGAACCAGGGACCGCACCAGTTTGATATCGCCCGTTGGGGACTCAATAAAAATGAACACCCTGTTTCCATTTATTCGCATGGTGGCATATATGGTATTGACCCTAAAGAATGCGCGCAGGAAACGCCCAATACCCAAACTTCCATCTTCAAATACGAAGACGGAAAGATGCTGGAATTTGAAACCCGCGGCAGGTATTCCAATGGTGAATCAAGTCTTGATATCCGCATTGGAAATATGTTTTATGGTACCGAAGGCTATCTTGAATTAGATGGCGGCACATGGAAAGCATTCCGAAAAAGAGAAGACAAGCCCTTTGCCGGTTCGCAAAAAACAGACGCCAAAAAACCGGTTGACCCAAGAACGCCACCAGGAGGCACTGAACATTATGCCAATTTTATTGACGCCATACGCTCAGGCAATAATGATGATCTGCATTGCGACATCAATGAAGGCTTCTTCTCATCATCGCTCCCTTTATTAGCCAACATTTCTTACCGCCTTAACCGCGATCTGAAATTTATGGGCGGTAACAGGGACAATGAAAAATTTGTAAATGATACGGAAGCGGATGCCATGCTTACCCGCGTATACCGTCCGCCGTACATCGTTCCCAATGAAGTATAGTAAAGATTTCGAGGTTAACGATGATATAATTGCATGATCTTTTCAGCCACAGATCCGCAGGTTTTTATACAGGGTATATTAATCGGCGAATCTGTGGCAATTTAATTAAGGAACTGGTAAAAATGATTAGAAGAATAATTGAATGCTTTCCTGGTTTTATAGTTGTTTGTTTATTGGCTGGCTGCCATTCCGGTAAAGGCCCGGGTATAAAACCAGCCCCGTTAGATTCACTTGAACGGAAAGAGATCATAAGTCAATCCCCGGTACTATCGCCTGAAAAATCGCTTGCGGCAATGGAAGTGGAAGAAGGCTTTGAAGTACAGCTTGTAGCTGCCGAACCACTTATCAGCACCCCCATTGCGTTAACCTTTGACGATAAAGGAAGAATATGGGCGCTGGAAATGGAAGGGTATATGCCCGACACATCCGGCACAGGCGAAGACCGCCCTAACGGTAAGATTGTAATATTGGAAGATAAGAACGGAGACGGTGTTGCAGATAACAGGAAAGTGTTTATGGATTCATTAGTATTACCAAGGGCTATATGCTTAATAGAAGATGGCATTCTGGTGGCAGCACCCCCCGACCTGTGGTATATTGAAATAAAGAATGACCGGGCGGGTAAAAAAGTTCTGGTAGACGCAGCATATACTTCCGGTAACAATGTGGAACATGATGCCAATGGCTTAATGAGAGCAATGGATAACTGGATATACAGCGCCAATACTGAAAAAAGGTACAGGAAGAAAGACGGACACTGGCTTACGGAATGGACGCGCTTTCGCGGGCAGTGGGGGATAACGCAGGATGATTACGGCCGTTTGTTTTACAATAATAACTCACAGAATTTATTGGGCGACTATTTCCTGCCGGCCACCGGAACGGGTAATATTAACCAGCGCAGCCTGGCCGGGTACAATGTAAAAATAGTGGAAAGCAACCGGGTATATCCCGCGCGACCCACTACGGGTGTAAACAGGGGTTATATGGAAAACATCCTCGACGACAGCTTACGTTTAGTAAATTTTACCGCTGCCTGCGGCCCCGTTATTTACCGGGGCGCACTATTTAAAGAAGCCTATCACAACAATGCATTTGTTGCAGAACCTTCAGCGAACCTTATCAAGAGAAATATACTGGAGGAAGATGGCTATGTTATTAAAGGGAAGCAGGCCTATGCAGGAAAAGAATTTCTTACCAGCATTGATGAACGGTTCAGACCGGTAAGTTTATATAATGGTCCCGACGGCGCCCTGTACATAACGGATATGTATAGAGGCATTATCCAGCATAAATTTTATTTAACCGATTACCTGAAAAAAGAGATCAGTGAGCGGTCGCTTTCACAACCGCTGAACTGCGGCCGTATCTATAAGGTAGTTCCCGAAGGCACATCATTGAAACCGGTAGTGATGCCTCACGACCCGCTGAAGCTGGCCGCGCTCCTGCAGTCGCCCAATGGATGGATAAGAGATAAAGCACAGCAAATGCTGGCAGACGGAAAGCTTACAAAAGCCGTACCCGTATTGCGCAACAATCTTAAAAAAACGGATGACCCCTTAACGCTTATTCATTCGCTTTGGACCTTAGAGGGCATGGGTGTATTGCAGGCCGAAGAGGTATTGCCACTTACGCAGCACAGCAACGATAAGATCAGGATACAGGCTATCGCCACGCTGCCATCCGTAGTAAACAAAACCAATTACGAACAGTTTGTGCCGGTGCTGCAGCAAATGATAAGCAGTAACGACAGTATTTTGGCACCTTATATTGCTTTTGGCATACGGGCTATAGGACCTTTTAATAAATCTATAGCAGATGATATGCTAATGGCCCTGGCAAAAGCTTACGCTGGTAATCCATTCGTAAGCGATGCTGTGATCAGCAACCTGGAGAACCGTGAAAATGTATTTTATCAAAAGCTCGCACCCGCTCCTGCAGATTCGAATCTTGCCATTATACAACAACTCAAAAAAACAATTGCCAATATCAATAGCAAACCCATTAAAAAAGATACGGCCCTGTTCAGGAAACAATTTCCCGCGGGCATCAGCTTATTTAACTCCACCTGCCAAACCTGTCACGGCGAAGACGGCAATGGTATAGCCGCGCTGGCTCCCCCGCTGAACAATTCGGATTGGGTAACGGGCGACAAGGATAAGCTGATCGCCATTGTATTGTACGGATTAACCGGACCGGTTAAGGTAAACAAAAAACTATACAAATCGCCCGATATCAGCGGCGATATGCCCGGGCTTGCGCAGAATAAAGACATTACAGATGAAACCATTGCACAGGTGCTGAGCTATATCAGGAAGAACTGGAACAACAACGCCTCCGGCATAACACGCGATGAAGTGTTAAAGATACGGCAGCACTGGAATGAGCGGCAACAACCTTTTACGGCGGAAGAGCTGAAGAAGTGGTAAGTGATCTGCTGAAACAGACCTGTCAGAAGGAATACGATATTGAAATATTGTTCAACATGTATGGGGTGCATTCCAAATTGTCGCATTGTTTTGTTTCATGGGGCTGACCAAAAAGTAATATTTTGCCACAAAGACACGAAAGCACAAAGAAAAATAAACTTAAAGATCAGGACTTTGTGTCTTAGAATCTTAGTGGCATATCTTTAGGCTGAATCTTTTCGGTCAGCCCCGGCGAGCCGCCCCGGGGAAATCATTTTTATACTGCGCAAGTTCACGGGGAAACAGGCGCTATCATTAATCTAATAACATTTATGCTCAGGAAATATATGTCCCGGCTCCCTTATCATACATTATTCTTTTACACTTTCCTTTTATTTTCCTGCTCCACAAAAGTGAGCGTAGTTCACCAGCTTAATCCTCAGCCCAAAAGCCATATCGTGTTTATAGGAAACACTTTCGCAGAGCGGTTGCAGTACTATAACTACTTTGAACCATTATTATATGCGAGCTTCCCCGACCGGGACCTTACCGTAAGAAACCTGGGATGGAGCGCGGATGAGATCAATATCCAATCCCGCCCTTTAAACTTTCCCTCCCGGGATGAATACCTGGCAAAGCTGAAAGCGGATATCATTTTTGCCTGCTATGGTTTGAATGAAGCGTTTAAAGGACCAGACAGCCTCGATGGTTTTAAACAACAGCTATCCGCTTACCTGCAGCACATGCAACAGCAAAAGTACAATGGCAATACATCGCCGGAAATTATACTGGTATCTCCCATCGCTCATGAAAAGCTGGGCGGTTTTTTGCC
>CAYVEI010000081.1:0-2647 GCA_964450515.1 uncultured Terrimonas sp.
TAAGTACACTATTTAACTGGCAAAAGCATTGCGGTAAATTCATCAATGGAAAGCGTTGCCAGTTTGGGAAAATCAATTGTTTTTAGCACATCAAAATGTTTGTCCTCCGTAACCAGGTAATTAGCTCCGCCGGCAATAGCACAATCACTATATTTATTATCATCCGCATCTGCATTTATCAGATGCCACCTGTAATATGTCGTATAAAAATTTACATTAAGTAACTCTTTTAGCAATGCCATTAATGCGTTAGCCGTTGAGACACCATACTTTTGCTGGATGATTTCCTCATATTCCAGCAGAATTTCACTTGTTATAGCTAAATTATATTTACCCTGGATGAGTGCCTTATAAATAATATGATAAGGAGAGCGTGAAGTCAGGCACATTACAAAAATGTTACAATCAATTACTACAGTCATACATTAAGCGGATTTGCGAAAATGTTCCAGTTTCCACTTTTCAAATATTTCAGTAGCATATTCTTTTATTTCAAAAGCTTTGTCCGCTTCCCTTGTAACCTTATCAGCAAGGTAAGTAAGCAGTAATGCTTTTATTTCCCTTAAATCTTCTTCGCTTTGTTCAGTAGCGAATAAATTCAAAATTTCTAATTGTGTATTATTTAATGCGGCTTCCATTTTCTATTCTTTATCTATGGTATCACAAATTTATACATTTTCAGGATGTTTACTTTGTTTGTTTTGGCAAAAGGATAGCTTCTCATGCGCAACACCAGGCCACTCTTTTGTTACGCAATAATAATTGTATATTTAGTATATCGAAATACGGGGACCGATACCAGCTTATGGAAATAAGATCACTATTGAGGAATACCTTGAAATGGAAAATTTTTCATCCGAAAAGTATGGGTATTGCCGGGGTGAAATATTTGCTATGTCGGGGGCTAAAGTGTCGCACAATATTATTTGCGGCAACCTGTATTTTGAATTGAGGAAAAAATTGTTGGGTAAGCCGCGTAAACCTTTTAATAGTGATCAGCGGATCCGCATACCGGAAAACTCCCTTTTTACTTACCCTGACATTTACATTCCCCTGGCAGCCATCTATGAGGGAATTTCCTTGGGGAGTCCGTCTATATAAAAAACGCTTCTCCGTTTTGGATGCGCATAAATTGCGTAACGCATTCAGGTATTTCTTCTTTATAATGACTTACATACAGCAGGGTGGTGTCGAACAAACTGCAGATATCATTAATGATTTGTTTGAATTGCTGTACATGCTCCGGGTCTAAACCCTGGCACGGCTCGTCTAAAATTAACAGTGGTGGATTTTTTACCAGGGCGCGGGCCAGCAAAACAAGCCGCTGCTCCCCTGCAGAAAGCAGCGACAGTAATTTATTTTGAACAGGCTCCAGCTTAAATAATGCCATCCATTGATTTACCTGGGCACGCTGTGCCGCCGTTAAGGTTCTGAACAGGCCGATAGAGTCGAACAGGCCGGACGCGATCGTTTCAAAGCAGGTAGCGGTATAATCAAAATATACATGCATTTCGGGCGATACGTAGCCGATCTTTCTTTTAATGTCCCAGATGCTTTCGCCACTGCCCCTGCGTTTATCGAACAGGTAAATTTCGTTGGCATAGGCTTTTGCATTATCCCCTGTTATTAAGCTCAGTAATGTAGATTTGCCTGCACCGTTAGGTCCCGATATGCTCCAGTGTTCACCCTTTTTTACTTCCCAGTTAATATGCTTTAAAATTGTTCTTTCTCCATACTGCACAGATACGTTTACCATTTTTACGGCATATGCAAAGTTGCTTTCTGCCGGCCGCTGCAATGCTTCTAAAAGCGGGCGGCTGATCCGGAAGCCCGTTGCCGGATCATTAGCCGGAGCAATAAAATCTTTTTTGGGTACCGCCGAAACCAGCTTCCCGTTATCTATTGTGGCAACGTGGGTTATGCAATCCGGTATTGCTGTTACGGAAGTAATGAGTATTATTTTTATACCTGCATTGGCTAAGGTGGTAATGATGCGGGAAAGCATGGTTCTGCCTGCTGTATCTAAGCCAACAAAAGGATTATCTAATATCAGCAGTTGAGGGTTGCTCAGTATGGCTTTAGCAATTTGCAGCCTTTTGTTTTCGCCGTTCGACAGTTGGATCAGGGGTTCCTGCATTACATGCGTTATATGCAGCAATGCCGGTAATTCTTTTATGATAATCCCGGAAGAAAGCAGGGTATGCGCCCGGCTGTCCAGGTTCAGTACTTCGGCAACGGTTAATGCATTGTGGGCATCAGATGCATTGTAGCGCTGCTGGTAATAAAAATCGGAAGTATTGGAAAGATTTTTAAACCGGTGCTGCTGTTCTACCACTACAATATGCGGGCGATGATCGGGTTGTCCGTTAAAAATAATACGTCCTGAATAGTGCTGCCGGCCAGCAAGCGCATGTGCCAGTATAGTTTTGCCGCTTCCCGAAGTGCCGGTAACAGCCCATTGCTCACCGTTTTGTATAACGAGGTTTATGTGGTCAAGGATCCTGCTGCCATTACGCTGCACCGTTAATGCTTCAATCTGTAAAAAAGGAAAAGCCATTCTGCTGCCAGGTTAATCGTATAATAGGTCCTGTCATTTTGTAGAAAGCGGGTGAGCCTTCAGGTTACAAGTTTCAAGTTACAGGTTTCA
>CAYVEI010000081.1:2747-19720 GCA_964450515.1 uncultured Terrimonas sp.
ATTTTGTAGAAAGCGGGTGAGCCTTCAGGTTACAAGTTTCAAGTTACAGGTTTCAAGTTACAGGTTTCAGGTTTCAACTTGTTCACCGCTATCTTCTCATGTGTCCCTTCTCACGTTTCTCCTCCCGATAAACGATAAACTATTTCACCATTCCCCATTCACTTTTCACCATTAGCTATTTACCTCCCCCCGTTAATCCTCGTCTTCATAATACGCGTCTTCATTGCTGTAGTACGACGATTCCCACTCTTTCACCGCTTTGTCATCAAGCAGTTCAATGATCTCAAAAATCGGGTCCGATTTTCGTTTCCACTCTGTCATTTCCGTTTCGCCATACCGCGTTACAAACAGGCAATGATCGGATTCGAGCATGATCCTGATGAGCGCAACAGGACACCCTTCCTTTTCCTCAATAAGATAGTAACATCCTTTTTCCAGCAAAGCATACGAATACATAACATTTCAAATTTAAAATCTGATCAATGCAGAATTAACGGGTCAATAGAAATACTAATGAGGTTGTAAGTACGCCAGAAAATAATGGTATTAGAAAAACTGGTTTAATCGTTGGATGTTTGAAGTTTCATAGGATCATGACCAGTTCGCTTGTACAAATGTAATGGAAATACGTTGCATCAAAAGCCTAAAAAGCTTTGTTGCGGTATATTTTAAATCATAGTAGTGTTGTTGCTGTTATAAACAATATTATATATTGCGTATATAAATATATGTTAATGTGTGTTCAGGAATTTTTCGGGGTTGGGTATAAAATTAAGAAAAGCCTTAAAGAGGTCGGCGTATTTCCTTTTATCTAATTTAAAATAATAAGCCCCTTTTTTGGAGGTTTTTTTATCCTTTTCCTTTTGCTTGATCAGTAATCCTGTTGATAATATTTTACGGCTGAAATTGCGGTTGTCAAAATTGGTGTCGTATACTGCTTCATACAGGTGCTGAAGCTGCGGAATGGTAAACCGGGGCGGTAAAAGTTCAAATAAAACAGGATGTAATGCCGCCTTATACCGCAATTGCTTTTTCGCTAAGCTAACCATCTTATCATGGTCGAATATCAGCGGCGGTACATCTTTGAGCATAAACCATTCGGCATGATATTCATCGCTCAGTTGCTTTTCGTATTGGAAGATATCAATTAAAGCAAAATACGCAATGGAAACCGTTCGTTCCACGGGGTCGCGGTTGGGTTCACCAAAAACCAGGAGCTGTTCCATGTACACATTTTCTAAGCCGGTTAGTTTTTTCAATATACGGTTGGATGCATCTTCTAAGCCTTCACCAGGTTGCACAAACCCGCCCATCAGGCTCCATTTGCCTTTTTCGGGTTCCATTCCTCTTTTAATAAGCAATAATTTAATGCTGCTGCCATCAAATCCAAAAATGATACAGTCAATAGCAACGAGCAAACGGATTTCTTTATTATAACGTGATAACATGAGGGGAGCATATCTTTGAATATTGAAGATAGGACTGCAATAGGGCATGAAAATAACAATTTTTGCCGAATGGGAATGCGATTTTACTTTTAGCATATTTAATTGTTGTAATGCAGCACCTAAAAACGTTATAATGAGCAACAGCTATAAAGCTTTTATTTTTGACCTGAACGGTACTATGATTGATGATATGGCTTTTCATGTAAAAGCCTGGTATCGTTTATTGAACGATGAGCTGGGAGCCGGCTTAAATGAAGAAGAGGTAAAACTGCAGATGTACGGAAAGAACAGCGAAGTAATGGACAGGGTATTTGGTAAAGGTCATTTTTCGGTGGAGGAAGCAGATCGTTTATCGCTGGAAAAGGAAAAAAGATACCAGCAGGCCTACCTGCCGCACCTGAAGCTTATTGATGGGCTGGATAAGTTCCTGGCAACTGCGCGGCAAAACCAGATTCTGATGGCTATTGGCTCCGCAGCCATACCTTTTAACATCAATTTTGTTTTAGATAACCTGCACCTCCGGCATTATTTTTCTGCTATTGTTAGTGCCGATGATGTAAGCCTGAGCAAGCCACATCCGGAAACCTACCTGAAAGCTGCGGAATTGTTAAACGTACCACCGGACCAATGCGTGGTTTTTGAAGATGCTCCCAAAGGCGTTGAAGCGGCTTTGCGTGCTGGCATGGCATCGGTAGCACTCACTACCATGCATGATAAGGAAGACTTTGCTGCATACGGCAATGTATTGTTTTTTGTGAAGAACTATGAGGATGCCGCTTTAAAAACATTAATAGGGTAACAAATGGCATCTCCCGGGGCCGGTTATCAACCTTCTTATAGCACTTGTCTTTTTCTGTATTATCTCCTAAACTGGAAAAAAGTTGATTAAAATAAAGTGTCAAAAAAACATTTTTATATTTAATTTTAATTACTTTTAACACCGGTTAATAGGTGAAATCATATTATTTGTATATGAATTTCTCTGTTTCGTCCGGATTTTAAAACATCTGGTATTTTATTTTAGTAACAAGCGATTGTATTTCTTAACTCCAAAACTGAATGTTATATGAAAATTTTCCTCTTATTATTATCTCCATAGCTTTTGTTCATCCGGGATTTATGCCATTTAATTATAAATGAGCAAGATCCTGTTGAGTCCAAACAAGCTATTATAGTGATCTGAACATATCAATTTAAGACCTCAAACAAAAATCAAAACATGATGCAAAATTTTCTGCTTCAGAAAGTAAGGCATGCTGTTGCACTAACGATGGCTTTGCTTTTTATTAGTGCCGGCGGCTTTGCACAAGCTATTGCTGTTAAAGGTAAAGTTACCAACGACCAGGCTGAACCAATAGCGAATGCCAGCGTTATCATAAAGGGTACCACTACAGGTGCTACTACCGGCGAAGACGGGGCGTTTAGTATTAATGCACCCAATAGCAGGGCGGTACTGGTTATTTCAGCTATTGGGTTTCAAACACAGGAAAGAACAGTAGGCAATCAAACTAACTTTGAAGTGGTATTAGTTCCCGGAGAAGCAAGCGAGTTAGATGCCGTAGTGGTGGTAGGATATGGTACGCAAAAAAAGGTTACGGTTACGGGCGCTGTTGCCCAGGTTAAGGGTGCCGAATTGCAGAGATCACCTGCTGTGAACCTTTCTAACTCATTGGTTGGCCGATTGCCGGGTATCAGTGCTGTGCAGAGTAGTGGTGAGCCGGGATATGATGGTTCAAGCATCCGTATTCGCGGTACAAATACTTTAGGAAATAGTGATGCACTGATCGTAATTGATGGCGTGCCGGAGCGTAGCGGGGGCTTAGAACGTTTGAACCCAAATGATATAGAAAGTGTATCTGTTTTAAAAGACGCTTCTGCCGCAATTTATGGCGCCCGTGCTGCGAATGGCGTTATACTAATTACCACAAAGCACGGTAAAACGGGTAAGCCACTACTGTCTTACGACTTTAATTATGGATTGGCACAGGCAACTGTTATACCTAAATTGGCAGATGCTGTACAATATGCGCAAATGGCAAATGAGCTTGTGATATGGAAAGATTTGGCTGAAAACCCTGAACAGTGGAGTGCTGCATGGAATGCATTTAAACAAACCGGAAGCTATACCCGTACAGATGGCGGAACGCCAAACCCGGTAAATGCTACGTACAAACCGGCGGATATGGAAAAATTCGCAGATGGTTCTGATCCCTGGGGACACCCCAATACGGATTGGTTTGGAGCGGTATTAAAAAACTGGTCTCCCCAGGTAAGGCATAACCTGCAGTTGAGTGGGGGATCCGAAAATGTCAGATACCTCGCCTCGCTTGGTTATAATGACCAGGATGGGTATTATAAAAACTCGGCTACCGGGTATAAGCAATACGATATGCGCCTGAATTTGGACGCAAAAGTTAATAAATACATTAATGTGCAGGTAGGGCTTACTGCGCGTGAAGAATACCGCTTTTTCCCAACTAAAGGTGCTGGCGCTATTTTTAGGATGTTAATGCGTGGCAAACCAACCGAACAGGCAATTTGGCCAAATGGCATGCCCGGCCCTGATATTGAAAACGGTGAAAATCCGGTGGTGATCACAACCAACTTAACCGGTTACGACAGAGATAAAAGAGATTATTTTCAAACCAATGGTAAGATCGAAATATTGATCCCTGGCGTGGAAGGATTGAAGCTAACAGGTATGGCTGCTGTTGATAAATATATTTACCGTGGTAAAAGATGGGAAACACCATGGTCGCTCTACAATTGGGATAATGCTAGTTACGAAGATGATGGGGTAACACCCAAACTTAGCAAGGTAGTGCGTTCCACCTTCACTGATCCCAGGTTAAGAACTGCAGACGAAAACAAGTTAAACCTTTTACTGGGTGCTTTGTTGAATTATGACCGTACAATTAAAGATGATCATACAATTAATGTATTGGTGGGTATAAACCGGGAAACAATACAGGATGACTATTTCAGTGCATTCCGCAGGTATTTTATCTCCACCGCGGTGGATCAGATGTTTGCGGGAGGCGATGCAGAAAAAGACAATAATGGCGGTGCTTATGAACGTGCCCGCTTAAGTTATTTTGGACGGGTGGGGTATAACTTCAAGGAAAAATATCTCGCTGAATTTGTTTGGCGCTATGATGGTTCCTATATTTTCCCGGAAGACTCCCGTTTTGGATTTTTCCCCGGGGTATTGGTAGGATGGAATATTTCTGATGAAAACTTTTTTAGAAATAATGTGCCTTTCATCAACTACCTTAAACTAAGGGGTTCTTATGGGCAAATGGGTAACGACCAGGTGTATTTTAACGGCGCATTACAGGAATATCAATACCTCTCTACCTATGGATTTAATAGCTATATTATTGATAGAAATTTATCTAAAACTTTGTTTGAACGCAGGGTGCCTAATCCCGACTTTACCTGGGAGGTAGCCAATAACAGCAATATCGGGTTAGAAGGTAGTGCATTGGACAGAAGATTGAGTTTTGAATTTGAATATTTTATAAATAAGCGCAATCAGATTCTTATTCAGAAACAGGGGTCTACGCCGGCGAGTGCTGGTATCGGATCATTATTGCCTCCTGTTAATCTTGGAAAGTTGAGTAATAAAGGCTGGGAATTTAAATTAGGCTATTCCGACCAAATAGGCGATTTCCGGTTCAGTGTAGGGGTAAACGGTGGTTATGCAAAAAATAAAATTGATTTCTGGGATGAAATACCTGGGGCGCCCGACTGGCAAAAATCTACCGGAGCTTCTTTCGGCAGTAGTGGTGTAAACTACCTGGCCTATGAATACGATGGCGTATTTATTGATCAGGCAGACATAGATAAAAATACGCTGGATTACAGCGCGCTTGTGGGTACGCTTCGCCCTGGGGATATGAAGTATAAAGATATTGACGGCAATAATAAAATTGATCAGGACGACAGAACAAGGTTAAAGAAGAACAGAGATCCTATGTTTACCGGGGGCGCTTCTATTAACCTGCAGTATAAAGATTTTGATCTTTCTATCCTTTTCCAGGGAGCTACCGGTGGTTTATTATTCATTGGAACAGAGTCCGGCAGTATTGGCAACTACCTTGAATATTCATACAAGAACCGTTGGAGCATAGAAAACCCGAGCAGCGTACATCCCCGAAGTGCAAACAGAGGCGATCAATACTACTCTGGTCTTAATACCTATTGGTTGAGGAGCAGTGATTATCTCCGTTTAAAAAATATTGAGCTGGGCTACAACCTGTCAGCTAAATTAACAGAGAAAGCGGGCATTAATAATTTCCGTGTATATGTTAACGCGCTTAATCTGCTGACTTTCGACAAAATGAAAATATATGATCCCGAATCAACCAGCAGCAGTGGACAGTATTACCCGCAGGCAAGAATTATTAACGGTGGTTTTCGTGTAACCTTTTAAAACGAATCATAATGAGTAATATGATAAAGAATATTTCAGTAATCATTTTTATAGCAGGGGGTATTGCCCTGGCTTCCTGCAACAAAGATTTTTTGAATACCAAACCATTAGGTGAAGTATCTTCAGAAGATGTTTGGAAGGATGGTCCGCTTTCCGAGGCCTTTGTTACCGGGGTGTACAGCCGGCTGGGCATGGGTGGGTTTGATGAACAGATGCTTTCTTCCTTAACAGATGAATCTGTTTTTACCCACCCGGGGCGGGGTATTGATATTGTAAATGAAGGGGTATTAAATCCATCAAATTTAGGATGGACGAATGGTACTTATGAATGGGGAAGCATGTTCAGTGGTATTCGCAGCGCTAATGTGGCCTTAACAAACCTCGCAACAGCTACATTTGATAACAGGGATTTAAATGATCGTTTGCGGGGAGAATCTTATTTTTTGAGAGCGTATTATTCCCAGCAACTGCTTCGTTTTTATGGCGCTTTCCCGATTATTGAAAAACCTTACGGGTTAGATGAAGATTATACTATTGCAAGAAATACTTTTGAAGAATGTGTGAATTTTATTGTAGGTGATTGTGATAGTGCGATTTTTCTTTTAAAGGGTAAAGGTTTGCCACGGGGCCGTGCTTCCCAACTTGCGGCGATGGCCTTAAAGTCGCGTGTGTTGTTGTATGCGGCGAGCGACCTGTATGATGTGCCTACTGCCAAATCCAAATCTTCGGTTTTAGCGGCATATTCAAATCCGGAGCTAATTGGATATACAAGTGGAGATCGTATTGCCAGGTGGACAGCAGCCAGGGATGCGGCAAAAGCTGTTATTGATGAAGGCACAGGATATAAACTTGATTTGTCTGCTCCTGTTTCTTTTGACGAAGCAAAGAAAAATTACATCTCAATGGCAATGGGCGGAGGAAGTAAAGACGCTAATGTAGACGCGGCAGCCGAAGTTGAATTAATCTTTGAAAGAGGGTATACCGCAGATAAAGATGAATACGCAGGACAGTATGTCGGACTTGCAAACGGACCTAATGGTTATCACAATTGGGCGGGTAACACACCTATTCAGCAAATGGTAGATGATTATGAAATGATGGATGGAACAAAGTTTAGCTGGAGTAATCCTGCCCATGCAACATCTCCTTATACCGACAGGGAGCCACGTTTTTATGCCACTATTTTGTATGATGGCGCAGATTGGAAACCCCGTGATAAAATTTCCGGTAATGTTGACCCGGCAAACCAGGTGCAAACAGGTCAGTACCAGGTAGGAACTGGAAATATATTTGGCCTGGATACCAGGCAGTCATCTATTGAAGACTGGAATGGTAGCTGGACAGGTTATTATATGCGGAAATTTACGGATCCTGATCCAGTGGTAGTAGACAATTATGTTCGGCAATCTATTCCCTGGCCATTTTTCAGATATACCGAAGCTGTATTTAATTATATAGAAGCCTGTATAGAACTGGGAGAAGAACCGGAAGCAAGGGACTGGTTGAATAAAATTCGTTACAGGGCCGGGATGTCGGCTATTACAGAAAGTGGGTCTGCATTGCGTGATCACTACAGAAACGAGCGCAGGATTGAAATGGCATATGAAGAGCAACGTTATTTTGATGCCAGGCGCTGGATGATTGCTCCGGCCACTTTAGGTAGAAAAAATGTTTTTATTAGTGTTAAAGGCACCCTTAAACCGGGGCAAACCGCTCCCTCACCTTATTGGAAGGATGAAACAAGATATAACTATACGTATACTCCGTTTGTTGATATTGGACTTGAAGACCGCCAGTGGCTAGATAAAATGTATTTCAGACCTTTAAGCCGCGATGAAGTGAATAGAAATAATAAACTGGTTCAAAACCCCGGTTACGAATAGTTATTTATTTAAATTTTGATATTGCTTATCTTTAAATCTATGCTGGCCCCAAGCCGGCATAGATTTTTTTAAGCACATCCCTCATCTCAAATTCTTGTACCGTGCTGCGATTTAATATACTGCTCGTAATAGCGTATGGAGTATTAAGTGTTGGTAGTTGCACTTCGCCGGAAAATAAAAAGGAGAGTGAAGTGAAGAACACCGACCCCCTGTTTGTGCTGCTACCACCCGAACGCACCAATATTTATTTTAATAATACGCTTGAAGAAAATCTCAACCTCAACGTGCTGATGTATGAGTATTTATATAATGGCGGTGGCGTAGCCGCGGGCGACGTAAATGGCGATGGCTTACAGGATATCTATTTTTCCGGTAATACAGCAGAAAACAAACTGTACCTCAACAGGGGCAATATGCAGTTTGAAGACATTACGGCAAAGGCAGGTGTTGGCGGCAGAACCGGCCCCTGGAAAACCGGCGTAACGATGGCGGATGTAAATGGCGACGGGTTATTAGATATTTATGCCTGTTATTCCGGAAAACTGCCTGCTCAAAAACGCCTGAACCAGTTATTCATCAACCAGGGAAATGATAAAGACGGCATACCGGTTTTTGCCGAACAGGCGGCACAATACGGACTGGCAGATTCTTCATTCAGCACCCAGGGCTACTTTTTTGATTATGATAAAGACGGCGACCTGGATATGCTGCTGCTTAATCATAATCCCAGCTCATTACCGGTTTTGGATGAGGTAGCCACAGCCCATGTATTGCAACAACCCGATCCGGAAATAGGCATAAAGTTATTCAGGAACGATAAAAATGTATTCAGGGATGTTACACCGTCATCAAAAATAAACAGCTCGGCCTTAACCTACGGACTGGGGGCAGCCATTGCCGATATTAACGGCGATGGATGGCAGGATATTTATATCTGCAACGACTATAGCGTGCCCGATTACCTGTATATAAATAATCAGAACGGCACTTTTACCGATGTAAAGCAAACCATGCTGGGGCATACCACACACTTTGGTATGGGCAACGATATCAGTGACATTAATAATGACGCATATCCCGATATCATATCGCTCGACATGCTGCCCGAAGATAACCACCGGCAAAAGATGCTGGTGTCGCCCGATAATTACGGAAAATTTGAGCTTATGCTGCGCAGCGGGTTTTATTACCAGTATATGCGCAACATGCTGCAAATAAACAACGGCAACGGCACATTCAGCGAAACAGGGCAATTGTCGGGCATTTCTAATTCCGACTGGAGCTGGGCGCCGCTTGTTGCCGATTTTGATAACGACGGATGGAAGGATATGTATGTAACGAATGGCTATATGAGAGACTACACCGATATGGATTTTATAAAGTATATGAACGATTATATGCAGCATAACAGTGGAGAGATCAGGCGGCAGAATGTGCTTAATCTGGTGCATCAGATACCTTCTTCGGATCTGATTAACTATATGTTTCGCAATAACGGCGATCTTACTTTCAGCAATGTAAGTGCTGAATGGGGTTTTAATATACCATCCAATAGTAACGGTGGCGTATATGCCGACCTTGATAACGATGGTGCGCTGGACCTGGTTATCAGCAACATCAATAAGCCCGCGTTCATTTATCATAACCAATCGGCAAAAAAAACGGCGCATCATTTTCTGCAGGTTGCCCTGGAGGGCGCGGCTCAAAATACACAGGGGCTGGGAACAAAGGTTACTATCTTTAGTAATGGGAAAATGCAATATGCGGAGCAGATGCCTGCAAGAGGCTACCAGTCGTCTGTTACGCCTGTGCTGCATTTTGGGTTAGGCGATGCCGCTACTGCAGACTCCATCAGGGTGGTATGGCTGAGCGGCCGGCAGCAGGTGATGCACGACGTAAAAGCAGATCAGCAAATTACGGTAAAGGAAAAGGATGCTTCCCCCGCTTTGCACATCCCGGCAAAGGAAGAACCATTGTTTAAAGAAGTTAAGTCACCTGTTCCTTTTGCACATGCACAGAACACCGTTAACGATTTTAAACGGCAGCCTTTGATGATCAATCCAATGTCTTTTTTTGGCCCCTGCCTGGTTAAAGGCGATGTGAATGGCGACGGGCTGGAAGATGTATTTGCCGGGGGCGCCACGGGGCAGGCAGGTGCATTATATATACAGCAAAAAGGCGGGCAATTTGTTATGCAGCCGCAACCGGCTTTTGAAGCAGATAAGGTGAGTGAAGATGCGGATGCTGCTTTTTTTGATGCCAACGGCGATGGATTCACTGACCTCTATATTGCCAGCGGAGGGTATCACAGCTTTGCCCCGAACGATACGCGACTGCAGGACAGGCTATACCTTAATGATGGCAAAGGGAACTTTACAAGAGCGGAAGATGCCCTGCCGCTAATGCATGCCAGTAAAAGTTGTGTGCGTATAGCCGATATAAATGGCGATGGATACCCCGACGCCTTTGTGGGAGGCAGGGTAATTCCAGGCCGCTACCCCGAAACACCAGAGAGTTATATACTGATCAATGATGGTAAAGGACATTTCACCGATCAGATAAAAAATGTGGCTCCTGCATTGCAACATGCGGGCATGATAACGGATGCGGCCTGGACAGATATGAACGGCGACGGCAAACCGGACCTGATTGTTTCGGGAGAATGGATGCCGCTGACGGTATTTGTAAATAATAACGGGAAGCTGGAAGACAGAACCAGTGATTATTTTGAGAAGCCATACTATGGTTGGTGGAACAAATTACTGGTAACAGATATGAATGGCGATGGAAAGCCCGATCTTATTGCGGGTAACCACGGGTTAAATACCCAGTGCCGCGTAAGCGAAAAGGAACCGGCGGAAATGTATTATAAAGATTTTGACGAGAACGGATCTGTTGATCCTATGCTGTGTTTTTATATACAGCACAAAAGCTATCCTTATGTTACCAGGGATGAGCTGCTGGATCAGATCAGCACCATGCGAACCCGGTATACCAGTTATAAATCCTTCGCCGATCAAACCCTAACTGATATTTTCACTGCCGGCGAGCTGAAAGGAGCGGGTCATTTAAAAGCCGGTTATTTGAGCTCTGCATATTTTGAAATGGCAACTGACGGTAAGTTTCATGGCAAACCGCTTCCTTTACCTGCACAGGCCTCGCCGGTATTTACTATAACCGTGCTTGATTATGATAACGATGGAAAGCAGGATATACTGTTAGGTGGAAATATGAACCAGGCCCGCCTGCGTTTCGGTAAGTATGATGCCAGCTTTGGCGTGCTGCTGAAAGGCGATGGCAAAGGCAGCTTTGAGTATGTGCCGCAGTGGCAGTCCGGATTTCGGTTATGGGGCGACGTTAGAAGCGTATTACAGGTAAACGATACCTGGTTATTTGGTATTAACCAAAACGCAATAAAAGCGTATAAGGTAAGGGAGTGAGGGGTAAGAGAAAAAGTGGTAAGTAGTAAGTTGTGGTAGTAAGGATATACGGGCAGGTACCAGGTACCGGTGCTGACCACTGACTATTTGACTAACTGACCACTGATCCCCTGTTTAAGCAAACGTTTCTGCGCCCGTTTTACATAATAATTTGTACTTTAGAACTTTCCTCAGTAAAATTTTTCATCAAGCAATATGAAGTCAAAACAAAAAAACTCAAGGCGCCTGTTCCTGAAAAACTCGATAGGCGCCCTGGCAGCATTTACTATTGTTCCCCGCCATGTGCTGGGAGGTTCCGGCTATCTTGCGCCCAGCGATACGCTTACCAAAGCCGTAATAGGCGTGGGTGGCATGGGCCGCGGCCATTTTGAATACGCGGGCACAAAAACGGTAGCCGTTTGCGATGTAGATACCCGGCACATTCAATTGGCATTAGATGCGCTGGGCGGCGGAAATGGCGTAAAAACCTTCAGGGATTACCGGGAGCTGATTACCCTTCCCGAAGTAGATATTGTGCATATTGCCACGCCTCCGCACTGGCATGGTATTATTGCCGCCGATGCGGCGCGTGCCGGAAAAGACATCTGGTGCGAAAAGCCCATGACCCGTACCATTGGCGAAGGCAAGCGCCTTGTTGAAGCCGTGCAGCAGCACGGCCGCATATTCAGGCTGAACACCTGGTTCCGCTTTTCCGATAATTTTTATGGTATGGGCACTACGGTAAAACCCATTAAAAAATTGGTGGAAAGCGGGTTGCTGGGCTGGCCGTTAAAAGTTACGGTGAGCAGGCATACAGGCTTCGACTGGAAATTTTACTGGGTAGGTAAAACACACTTAGAGCCGGAATCCATTCCCAAAGAGCTGGATTATAACATGTGGCTCGGGCCGGCGCCTTATAAACCTTACAATGCACACCGCGTGCATACTACTTTTCGTGGCTACTGGGATTACGATGGCGGCGGGCTGGGCGATATGGGCCAGCATTATATAGATCCGGTTCAGTATTTCCTGGGCAAAGATGATACCAGCCCGGTATTGGTAGAAGTGGAAGCCCCGCAGCAGCATGATGACGCCGTGGGAACCTGGAGAAAAATTACCTATACTTATGAAGACGGCTGCCAGATCATTCTTGATGGTGCAGGTACGGAAGAAAATGCCGCCTATATTGAGGGACCTAAAGGAAAGCTATATCCCGGTTTCCGCTCCGATATACCCGACTTAGAGAGAAAATTAGCCGCGTTTCCCGATCCGCTGCCCCAGGTAACCGATTTTGTGGATGCCGTAAAGAACCGGAAAAAGTTCGCGTTGAATGAAGCCAACGGGCACCGTTCCGCTACAATAGTGAATCTGGGAAAAATAGCACTGCAGTTGGGCCGCTCTTTGAAATTTGACCCGGTGAAACAGGAATTCGTTAATGATGAAGGCGCCAACCGTTTGCTTAACCCTCCTTTGCGGGAGCCCTGGTTTATGTAAATAAAGGCTGATGGCGTGCGTAAGCAGCGCTCACCAAACAGCTTTAGAAAGCATATCAAAACGGTTCAACCTTTTTTTCCGGATAACTGCCATGACAAGGCAGGCATTACAATATCTTAAACAAGACAATTTTCATTTACATGCGACAAATATTAATTACGTTTCTTTTTTGCTTTACCGTGCTGCAAATGGCTGCTGCGCAAACCGACGATAACCGTACGGTTACTACCAAAATAGCCGATCTGCTGGCCAAAACGCCGGCAGATGACGCGGATCAGCTCAACGCCAACGCCGAAGCTGTGGCTAAACTGGGAGAAGCCGGGCTGGCAGAGCTGGTTGCCCGCTTAAACACAGCGGAAGATCATACCAAACTGCATTATGCCATTAATGGATTTTCCTTTTCTGCCAGCCAGCCGGGTAAAGAAAGCTGGCGTGCAATGGCTGTAAAGGCATACGGACAGGCGCTTGAAAAACTATCGGATAAAGAGGCGCAACTGTTCATTATCACGCAACTTGAACATGTGGGTAAAGATGATGCAGTAACGTATCTGAAAAGCTATCTGCATGATGAAAGACTCTCCGACGCGGCATCGCGGGCATTAGCCGCCATTCATACCGAAGCATCCAATAACGCATTATTGCAGGCCCTGCCGGGCGCTGCCGGCAACGCGCAGTTGTCGCTTGTGCAGGCGCTGGGAGATACCCGGTTTTCAGCAGCGGTACCCCAGGTTACCGCCCTGGCCAAAAGCAGCGATCCCAACTTAACCAAAGTGGCTTTGTATGCATTGGCCCGTATTGCCGATCCATCTTCCTTAAAGCTGCTCAGAACGGCCGCTGCTAAAAGCGGCTACAGTTTTGATGTAACAGATGCCACATCGGCTTATCTGTTATATCTTAACCAACTGGCAGTAACCGGGCAGGCCCAGGCAGCCGAAAAAGCGGCAAACACTTTATTGAAAAAAGCTTCCGGCCAGGTACATACCCGCACGGCGGCATTAAAATTATTAACGGATATACAGGGCGAAAACAGCGTGGGTTTGTTAACCAAAGCCATGAAAGATAAAAATGCGGAATACCGCGAAGCGGCGCTGAAATATGCCCGCCCTTACCTTACTGAAGCCAATTCCGCGCAATGGATAACAACGTTCAATAAAGCAGATAACAGCGCTAAGGCGGGAATACTTAACCTGTTTGGTGATAAAGCCATGTCCACAGCTTTGCCTCTGGCACTTCAGTCGCTGCAAAGCGGCGATGCCGGTGTGCGCCTTGCTGCAATTACCGCGGCGGCAAAAATAGGTCAGCAGGAAGTTATGCCTGCTTTGCTGAATGTATTAAAAAACGGCAATGCGGAGGAAATAGCAACGGTTAAAACCGCATTGCTCTCTACCAAAGGCGATAAGCTGGTGCAGGGCGTAAGCGAAGCGCTGGCAACCGCATCGCCTGCCGGTAAAGCCGCATTAATAGAAATACTGGGAGAAAGAGGCGCCCGCGGAAAAGCAAAAGAAGTACTGGCATTTGTTAACGATCCCAGCCCCGCGGTGAGCCAGTCGGCACGCACGGCTTTAAAAAGCATGGTTTCTCCTGTTCAGTTGCCCCAGTTAACAACGCTGCTGCTCTCTGCCAAAAACGATAAGGATATAAGTGATATGCAGGGGTTACTGGTTTCGGCATTAAGCATGATGAAGAACCCCGACCAGGCAGGCGCTGTAATTATTGCCAGGGAAAAAAGCGCACCGGCTGAAAAGAAATCACTTTTCTATAATGTATTGGCCGGCATTGGCGGCAAAAAAGGACTAAACACCGTATTAGATGCTTATGCAGGAGGCAATGCGCAAACCAAAGGAGCGGTTATTGCCGCGCTTTCCAACTGGAAGGGCGGGCTGGCTACCACGCAATTATACCAGGTACTTCAGCAGGAAGGCAAAGGAGCTGTTGCTCCCGAAGCGGTGGAGGGTTTTATTAAGCAGATCAGCGTTTCAGACAATACCGGTGATCAGAAATTGATTTTGCTGCGTAATGCTATGGATTTTTCCGGCACTGCGGATCAGAAAAAGAAAATACTGGGGCAGGTAGGAAAATGCAACACATTTCCCGCCTTATTATATGCCGGTTCCTTTTTAGATGATCCTGCCCTGCAGCGGCAGGCCGGAAATGCGGTAGTAGATATTGCTTTAGCCAACAAAACTATTTATGGAGACAATGTGAGGGACCTGCTCGGGAAAACCATACAAATAATGGGTAACGGAAATGAAAGCCAGTACCTGAAGGAGGCCATTCAAAAGCACCTGGCGGCTATGCCACAGGGTAAGGGCTTTGTTCCTTTATTTAACGGGCAGGATCTTACAGGATGGAAGGGACTGGTTGCCGACCCTGTTAAACGTGGCAAAATGGATGCCGCAACCTTAGCCAAAGAACAGGTGAAAGCAGATGAGATCATGCGCACGGGATGGGTTGCAGAAGACGGGCTGCTTGTTTTTACGGGAAAAGGAGAGAACCTGTGTACAGAGAAGCAATATGGCGATTTTGAGATGTATGTTGACTGGAAGATAACCAAAGACGGCGATGCCGGTATATACCTGAGAGGAACGCCCCAGGTGCAGATTTGGGACACTTCCAGGGTAGATGTGGGCGCGCAGGTAGGCTCCGGCGGCTTGTATAATAATCAAAAAAACGAGAGCAAGCCTTCCAAACTGGCCGATAATGCCATTGGCGACTGGAATACCTTTCATATTACCATGGTGGGCGACCAGGTTACGGTTTACCTGAACGGGCAATTAGTGGTAGATAAAGTGCCGCTTGAAAACTACTGGGACCGCAACCTGCCAATTTTCCCCGAAGAGCAGATAGAACTGCAGGCGCATGGCACTTATGTGGCGTACAGGGATATTTACCTGCGTGAAATTCCCCGCCCCCGGCCTTATGTGCTTACTGCGGATGAGCAAAAAGAAGGATACAAAATATTGTTCGATGGCACCGCCCTGCACGAGTGGGTGGGCAATAAAACCTCCTATATCATTGAAGATGGTAATATAGCCGTGTACCCCAAAAGAGGCGGAAACGGTAACCTGTATACCAAAGACGAGTACAGCGATTTCATTTACCGCTTTGAGTTTAAGCTCACCCCCGGCGCCAATAATGGCATAGGCATCCGTACGCCTTTAACCGGCGATGGCGCTTATGAAGGGATGGAAATACAGGTACTCGATAATGAAGCAGATATTTATAAGGATCTGAAGCCTTATCAGTACCATGGTTCGGTATACGGCGTAATAGCGGCTAAGCGCGGCTATTTAAAGCCTGTAGGAGAGTGGAATGAAGAAGAGATATATATTAAGGGCAATCATATAAAAGTAACCTTAAACGGTACCGTTATACTGGATGGCGATATTGCCGAAGCCAGTAAGAATGGTACCATTGATCACCGCGATCATCCGGGACTGAAACGTACATCGGGGCATATTGGGTTCCTGGGTCATGGCGATACCTTGTTTTTCCGGAATATCCGGATAAAGGATTTGAGTAAGTCAGACGGCGGTTCTTCCAAAGCGCAAAAGAAAAAATAGGAAGCATTTAGCTGCTTTTACGATAGCATTGCGGGTTGTTGCATAACAATGGCCCGCAATTTTTTTTTAAACAGACATAGTCAATCCGCAATGGTTTAAAATACAGTGCAAACCTCCTGTTAGTAAGGCATACAGCGTATAAAGCTTACCTGTATCCGGCACAAAAACGCATTATTTTTTTTTAAAAAAGCGCTTCTTTTTCAAAAAAGATTTGGCGACAAGCAAAAGCTGGCTATCTTTGCGCTCCGCTTTTGAAAAAAGCAGTAGTTCTTAAAAAAATAAACGACGATTACGCATAGAAAAAGGGAAAAAAGATTTGGCGGTTTCATAAAACATCCTACCTTTGCACCCCGTTCAAAAAAACACTAAAGATACTCCCTGATCGTTTCCGGAAATGTGCAGAAGAAAGCAGTGAAAATTTTGCTTTAGACACGGTGAGAATGTAACTTTGCAGCCCGTGACAGTTTTTGGATGTAGTTCTATGATTAGTAATATTTTATCAACCAAAAAAAGCTGAAAATTTCAGCTCATAAATTTGGTAGAAATAATAAATCTCCTACCTTTGCAACCCGTTTCAAAACGGTAGTAAAAATACGGGATTCTAAGATCTTTGAAAGTTTGGAAGCAACAGCACTTGATTTCTTTTTAGAGATCAGGGTAAGGTAAACCAGCCATAAAATTTGATTTTTAGAGCAATCTTCAAATCTCAACATTATTTACAATGGAGAGTT
>CAYVEI010000082.1:0-1522 GCA_964450515.1 uncultured Terrimonas sp.
TATATTATTAAAGACGGGGATAATAATTATTATAAGCTCAGGTTTACAGCTATGACCAAAGATGGGGAAAGAGGCTATCCTGCTTTTGAATATGCTTTGGTAAAAAGCGGCGAATAATAACTGGAGATAAAATGTTATATGAAAACCATTCCTGTTTAAAAGGAATGGTTTTCCTTTTTGCGTAAATCACTTTCCGGATTTTGTAAACCTTGTTGCCGCTAATATTGTTGCTTTGTCATTAAATTGTAAAATATGAATAAAAAAATAACCGGAACAGTCATTGGTTTAATGTTAGTAGTACTGGTTCAGGCGCAATCTGCCGAAACAAAAAAATATGTTGAAAGTCTTTGCGGATGTTTTAACGTGGAATTTAAATACGCCGAAACTTTTGCACCCGATGAGGAGTATAAGTTTCACGAACGCGAAGGCATCAACGGCGGAACGGAGCTTACCTTCCCGGTTGAAGTAAGCGACAATAAAATTGTTATGCAGCACCTGCTGATCGTTTCGGAAGGGATGATCGTTAAGCACTGGCGGGAAGACTGGACCTATGAAAACCCGGAGATATGGAAATTCACAGGCAACAATGTATGGGAGAAAGAACGTCTTCCGGAAAGCGAGGTAAAAGGTAAATGGACGCAGTCGGTATGGGAAGTAAGCGATGCGCCCCGCTACCAGGGTGCGGCTGAATGGGTAACGCTCGACGGAAAAACCTTTTGGCAGAATACAACAGACGCTCCGCTGCCAAGGAGAGAATATTCTACCCGCAACGATTACAATATACTGAAAAGAACAAACCGGCTTGTGCTGAACGATAAAGGCTATGTGCATGAGCAGGATAATGAAAAGATCATTCGTAAAGATGGCGTTGATCAGCTATTAGTGGAAGAAAAAGGAAAGAACACTTATGTGCGTGTAGACGATAAGAGCTGTGACGCCGGCAGAGCTTACTGGAAAAAGACGCAGCCTTACTGGACGAAAGTGCGGCAGGCATGGGAGCAATATTTAGCTGCTCATAACACTGTTGCCTTAAAAAGCTCGGTTGATGATAAAGTGCTCCATGACTATTTGTTTGCACTGGCAAAGGAATATAGCACTGGCAAGCTGAATGATAAAAATGTTGAAGCATCGGTTAAGTCCGTACTGGAAAAGTTCTGGATTGAAAAGGGGGCAACCGTTGCCGCAAGTAAATAAGATAGTTAATGCGGTCGGTACCCGACGACAGGAGGGTCAGACCGCATTAACTTTGATGTTTCGAAAACCTACCCGGCTACTTAACCAAACGGAATAGGAGGCTGTCTCAAAAGGACCGGTATAGAAGATATGCCACTAAGACTCAAACCTGCCGGCAGGCAGGGACACAAAGTCCTGATCTTCCCGTTTTATTTTCTTCGTGGCTTAGTGACTGCTATGTGGCAAAAAATTACTTTTTAGACAGCCCCTTGAGGTGAGGCTGGTATATTGTATATTTTTTTGAGAGGTGAGAAGGCAAAGGATAAACAAAATTCCCTCGTTTACTTCT
>CAYVEI010000082.1:1622-19623 GCA_964450515.1 uncultured Terrimonas sp.
ATTTTTTTGAGAGGTGAGAAGGCAAAGGATAAACAAAATTCCCTCGTTTACTTCTCTCACTTTTCACCTTTCACATCTCACTTCCCATCCGGTATGTTCCCGTAGCCGGCTATTTGCCTTTTATTACATTAATCCCCTGATTTCCTCTTTTCGCAACAGGATTTCCCGATTGGGCAGCACATTTTTTTTCTCTGTACATATTTTTGCTTTGTCTGACTACTGAATTAATAACCCGGCGGCTTGCAGTTATGAAAACCCTGTAATAAAGGGCTGTCCCGGTTCTTTCTTTCACCAGGGTAGTGGAAGATTTTTTCAGGAGCACACTCCTGCTTTTATTTCAAACAAACCAAAGTAAAACGAATGAAGAAAACTAATATGCTTATTGTTGCGATGTTAGCATTGCTAACAGGTATTTCCGCGCAGCCTGCAACCGGCTATATCAAAGGAAAAGTTACTACAGCCGATAATAAACCGGCCGAAGGGGTAACGATACTTGTAAAAAATACGGTGAAGAATGCGGTTGCTGACAATAGCGGCAATTTTGAGATTAAAAATATTCAGCCGGGAAATTATACGCTTGCGGTAAGTCTTGTGGGATATAAAGACGAGGAGCAGGAAGTAACGGTTGAAAACGGCAAAGCAACAACCGTATCTTTTCAGCTCGCATTATCCAACAGGGAATTGAATGAAGTGGTGGTAATAGCCAACAGGAACAGCTTTAAAACCAACCGCACTTCTAACTCCCTGCGGCTGCAAAGCCCTATCCTGGAAGTGCCCCAGAACATACAGGTAGTAACAGCCAAACAGATCAGTAACCAGCAGATCTTTGATATGCTGGAAGGGGTAACCCGCAATGTGAGCGGGGCCAGCAGGGTGGAGCACTGGGATAATTATGCGCGGATAACCATGCGGGGAAGCAATGTAGGTGCTTTCAGGAACGGCATGAACGTGTCTACGGCATGGGGTCCTTTAACGGAAGATATGAGCATGGTGGAAAGGATTGAGTTTGTAAAAGGTCCTGCGGGATTTATGTTGGCCAACGGTGATCCCAGTGGTTTCTATAACGTAGTAACCAAAAAGCCCAGCGGCCGTAACAAAGGCGAGGTGGGCATATCTATGGGCAGCTTTGACCTGTATCGCGCCAACCTTGATCTTGACGGGAAATTTTCGGAAGATGGAAAATTATTATATCGCATCAATGTAATGGGCCAGTTAAAAGGCTCGCACCGCCAGTTTGACTATAATAACCGTTACTCTGTTGTGCCCGTATTGAAATATTTAATAGACGATAAAACATCTGTTACTTTAGAGTATACCCACCAGTTTTCTGAAGTAAATGTGATCGGGTCTAACTATATATTTTCCAAAAAAGGATATGCAGACCTTCCCCGGAACTTTACTACAGCCGAAGCCAACCTGGCTCCCACTAAAATGAATGACAAAAGCCTGCTCGTGATCCTTGATCATAAGCTTAGCAACAACTGGAAAATTACCGCGCAGGCCGCTTATTTTAATTACCGGCAGGAAGGAGCATCATTATGGCCGCAGTGGCCGGTAGCTTTTGATCCGCAGAATGACAGTATATTGTACAGGGGGATGTCTATATGGGATGTGCTGGGCACAAGTAAAATAGGACAAATGTTTGTTAATGGTGAAGTGCAGACAGGCGCCGTATCGCACAAAATACTGGCAGGTCTGGATATGAGCAATAAGGAATATTATCACGACTGGAACCAGGGTGGCGCATTAGGCGATGCGCTTAATATTTACGCTCCCGAATATGGAAATGCCACCCCGCCGTTATTCGACAGAAGCAAAAGCATCAGGGAAAGAGGCGTGCGGTATTACGATGGGTATACGGGCTTATATGTGCAGGATGAACTGGGGTTTTTAGACGATGCTTTGCGCCTCACTGTAGCGGGACGCTATACTACGCTTAAAACCGGCGATGTATACAGCGGAGATTTTAAGAGCAGCCGGTTTACGCCGCGCATTGGTCTTAGCTATTCGATAGATAAGAATACAGCCGTTTATTTTGTAAAGGATGAATCCTTTTTAGAAAATTTTGGGTCCGACTGGCAGGGGAAGAGCTTTGATCCCATTACCGGCGGAAATATTGAAGCCGGGATAAAAAAAGACTGGGTAAACGGTAAATGGAATTCCGCCGTTTCGGTTTACCAGATCACCAGGAATAACGTGCTGACTGCCGATATGGATCATCCCAATCCTGCGGGTGGTTATTATAGCCGTCAATCGGGCCAGCAAAAAACAAAAGGAGTAGAAGTTGATATAAGAGGACAGATCGTTAGGGGGCTTGATGTGATCATTAACTACGCATATACGGAAGCCAAAGTAACCAAAGACACCGATAAAGAAGTTATCGGCACACAGGTTGCCGGCTCCAGCCGCCATATCCAGAACGCGTGGCTGAACTACAGGATGGACAGGGGAGCCTTAACCGGTTTTGGTATTTCGGTAGGCTATCAATACCAGGTAAAACGTTCGCCCTGGTATGTTTTTGATAATTCGGAAAACAGCCTGCCAGATTATTTTCGCTTAGACGGAAGCCTTTCTTACCAGAAAGAAAAGATTGGCTTTAACCTGGTGGTGAACAATATCCTGAATAAATATTTATATTCGGGTGCGCCGTATGAGGATTATTTTTACTGGCAAACAGAGCCGGGAACGAATATGCGGTTTAGCGTATCGTACAGATTTTAATTCCAAAATGCTACTGTAATAAGGCATGACATTTAAGAAACTCACAGGAAAAATTCACCTCTGGCTCGGGCTCAGCTCCGGGCTGGTGGTGTTAATACTGGGCGTTACCGGTTGTATGCTGGCGTTTGAACTGGAGATCAGGAATTTGACCGAGTCCTTTCGTAATGTAAAGGTGGAGAATAGAGATGTTTTACCACCATCGGAATTGAAAGCCATTGCGGAAAAGCACCTCGTATCTAAAAAAGCGCTGGGCATTGAATACCCCGGGAAAGATAAAGCAGCCATTGCCGCCTATTATGATGAAAAAGAATACGAGCTGCTTTTCATGAATCCATACAGCGGTGAAGTGCTGAAGCATAAAAACATGAACAGGGATTTTTTCCGCATTGTATTGGATGGTCATTATTATTTATGGTTGCCGGATAATATCGGGCAGCCTATTGCAGCATCAGCCACCCTTGTTTTTTTGGTGATGATGATCAGTGGTTTGATCCTTTGGTGGCCGAAAAATAAAGCGGCCAAAAAACAACGATTCACTATAAAATGGAGTGCCAGATGGCGGCGTAAAAATTATGATCTGCATAATGTACTGGGTTTTTATATGACCTGGATAGCCATCTTCCTGGCTATTACGGGGCTGGTATTCGGTTTTCAATGGTTCGCTAAATCATTATACTGGATTACCAGTGGCGGAGAAACAATGGTTGAGCATACCCACCCGGTTTCGGATACCACTAAAGCGGCATCGTTTGCCAATATGGCCGACCATTTATGGCAGGAGCACCGCGCAGGGTTAAAAGAAAATGAGAGCATTGGTGTATATTTCGCCGCTATTCCAACCGACCCGGTTGAAATAGCTGTTAATCATAAGCCCGGTACTTATTACAATTCCGATTATTATCATTACGATCAATATACCGGCAAAGAACTGCCTGCTACCGGCAGCTATGCCGGGAAGTTTGAAGACGCACCGCTGGCAGATAAAATAGTGCGCATGAATTACGATATGCATGTGGGCGCTATACTGGGTCTTCCGGGAAAGATACTGGCTTTTTTTGCCAGCCTTATTGCCGCCAGCTTACCGGTAACGGGCTTTTATATCTGGCTGGGACGAAAAAAGAAAAAGAAAGCTGTTTTTGTGAAGCAAACCTTAATGACAGCTTCTGTTGCTTAGCTAAAGGCGATTTGTAAAGATGAGTAAGAAATAAGCGCATTTAAGCACTTCGAAGAATGACATGGTATAGTCTGGCTTAGCAATGTTGAGAGGTTTGGGGCATGGGCATTGTTGTACGACCCTGAAGGGGTCATAGGTCTATAACCCGAGTCACACCAAAATGGTACGACCCCTTCGGGGTCGAAGGCTTCCGCTATAGTTTTTTATAAACCTTGTATCCCTAAACATAATTTCCAACGGACCAATAAATATTGTAATATATTACCATTACCCAAACGTAGTTTCCTCATTTCGAAAATCATTTTCCTGATTGAAGTGTATTTCTTTTTTTGAGGAACGTATTATTGTTGCAAAATTATTTACCTCATGTGCGGATTTCAGTATTTATATAATGGCGAAGACGGCTATGTAGTACGTTGTAAGCAATGCGGGCATTACCAGCTTGCTTTTGCCAGCGTTATGCTAACGCTTACGGAAAATGAATTCCGGTTGTTTGGAGAACTGGTAAAGTATAAATGCGAAGGGGCAGATGATGCGCTTACCGAATATAGTAAAAGTGTGGTGCTGCGAACCCCGGCGGAGGGGGTATTTATTTTGCTTACCAAAAATGAAGCCCTCCGGCTATGTGAAATATTGGAAGAAGCCGATAACGAGAACAAGGCGCTTACCCTTATGAGCCTGTTCAGCTCATGAATTACAGGTTTTGTGAAAAGTGAGAGCCAGCCCCTTTCTCTTACTTACCACTTACTACTTACCACTCTCCTCTCACTTCTCTCTTCTCACCTCCCACACTTATTCTATCCGGTGGCATAAAAAAAATGGTTGTCTTTACTATTAAGACAACCACTTTTGTATGGCTATTGCTATTTTTTAGTGAAATCACCACTTATCACTTACCACTTTAATGCGCAGCCGCCGCTGCAATAGCGGCACTATTAGGATTTACCTTTTTTTGCCAGAAGAAAAATATAATGAACAGTACGATCAGTATGCCAGGGAAAGCAACCATTTTGGCCAGCGTTGCCTGTCCTGCAATCAGCTCCAGTTGATCGCCGGTTAAGCCGGTGGCTGCAACAGCAGCTTTGTCATTATCAATCCAGTTACCGATAATGGGTTGCCATATTGCGGTGGAAAACATGCCCACGCCGCCGATAATTGACATGCCCAGCGCGCCGCTTAACGGAACACGCTGTGCAACTGCGCCTACCATGGTGGGCCAGAAGAAACAAACGCCTATCGCAAAAAATATAGCCGCTACATAGGCCATAGAACCGGTAACCGTGCTAAACATATATATTCCGATTGCCGCGAAGATAGCTCCCCCCAGCAAAACACCTGTTTGACCTAAAGCATGCGTAACCGGCCCTCCAAAAAAACGTCCAAAAGCCATCAACCCCGTAACTAACGCGAGGATCAGCATCGGGCTTGCCCCGCTTTTACTCATGATCAGTCCTACCCATTGCTGCGGACCGAATTCGGAAATGGCCGTGAGCGACATACATACAAACAGGAAAATAAAGGTTGGTGTAGCCATCGCCTTAAAGTTTTTGCCAAGATGGGTAGCGCCTTCCACTTTTGATTTGGGAAAGGCTTTTCCGTAAAAAAGAATGGCGTAAATAACGGTAGGAACCATCGTAATCCACATCTGTGCCTGCCAGCCCAGGTTTGCATCGGTCATAAATTTGGAAATAAGACTTCCGAGAACAATGCCGCCCGGGAACCACATATGGAACCTGTTGAGCATCTTACTCATTTTATTGCCCGAATACATATCGGCAATCATTGGGTTACAGGCTGCTTCTGTACAACCGTTCCCAAAGCCGATGAAAAGCGTTGAAATGAGCAACAGCGCATACCCCCCCGAATAAATGGTAAAGATGATACCCAGGGTGTGCGCAACAAAAGCCACTCTCATAATGTTTCTTGCGCCGAAAGTGTGATAGAACAATCCCCCGAGGATCATTGAAATGGGGAACCCCAGGAAAAACATGAGGTTAATGAACCCCAACTGTTCGGCAGTAAGATTAAATTCAGTACCCAATTGTGGTAAAATACCCGCCCTGATGCTGAAGGTAAAGGCGGTTGTGATCAGTGCAAAGCAACTCCCGTTAAATAGAGCACTTTTGTTAATGTTCTCGTTCATTAATATTTGGTTTAGTGAGTTATGGAATTTTTTTCAAAAAATTAACGCAAACATTCAGGCAATATAATAAAAAAACACACGCTTTTGAATTTATATGAAATCAAATTATTTTTAAACGGATCCGGGTAGCGGATGGATGCTGTATTATACAGGTATGCTGGTATTTGAAACAGAGGTGGAGCGGGACAGGGCAGGACAGGAACCGCATAAAGACCCACTTTGGGGTATTATAACGCCATGCCGGTGTTTGTTTGATGTTCATCGCCGGTATCTTTGACAACCGGAATGCTATTCTTTTATTATTTATTAATACAACCTGTATGATCACAGAAGAAGCTTTGATCCTTGCCCGCCGGTTATGGGATTATCACCACATGAACCATACACTTGCAAGCTGCGATTGCATATTGGCCCTGGGCAGCCACGATCTGCGGGTGGCACACCGCGCGGCAGAGCTGTATATAGAAGGTTGGGCGCCGCTGGTGATCATGTCGGGTGGCTTGGGTAATTTTACACAGGATATGTGGACGGAAACGGAAGCCGATCAGTTTGCAGCCATAGCCATACAAAAAGGCGTGCCGGCCGATGCGATACTCATTGAAAACAAGTCAACCAATACGGGTGAGAACATTTTATTTACCGCCCGGTTATTGAAAGAAAAAGGATTATATCCCAATAATTTTATCGTAGTGCAAAAGCCTTATATGGAAAGACGGTCGTATGCCACTTTTAAAAAACATTGGCCCGGTAAAAAGGTACTGGTAACCTCTCCGCAACTGGCTTTTGATGAATACGCAACAAGTGAAATACCATTAGAGCGGGTGATCAATATTATGATCGGCGATTTGCAGCGCATTAAATATTATCCTGCGAGAGGGTTTCAAATTTACCAGGAAATACCGCCGGAAATATGGACAGCGTATGAAAGGCTGGTGGCATTAGGGTTTGATAAACATTTGATGAAAGATTAAAACGCTCCGGCCTGCGCCAAAAATAGTATACTTGCAGCCTGATGGTAGTTGTATTTAACCCCCTGTATACATGAAATATTCTCAACGGATAGGATTGGCTGCCACCATAGCGGTGGTTATTGCCTGTTATTTGCCCTGGATTGAAATCAAATCTTTATCAGTCATACTTACGGGAATGGATGGGCAGGGTACCAACCTGGGTAAGCCCGGTAAGCTGCATATTATTTTTTGCGTACCGGCATTTATACTGTTCCTGCTTCCCTTAGTATGGGCGAAAAGGATAAACTGGTTTTTTTGCGCCATGGGTTTGGCCTGGGCTGTACGCAATTTTTTGATCTATGCCCGCTGCGAGATGGGTACCTGCCCGGAAAGAATGTACGGACTGTATTTTGTGCTGACCGGATCGGTGGTTATGCTGGTAGCAGCGCTTTTTCCCGACATGAAAATAGCGGATAAGGAAAAGAAGTGATCATAAGATTAAATCTGAAGCCCGATGTAAATGCAAAGCATCAAAAAACAAATCACAAAAAAACAAATAAATTTCAAATTTCAAATCCGAAAGGCAAGTCCGAAATCCGAAAGTGAAGAAAAGTGAGCGGTGAAAGAGGGAATGCTATAGCCGGATCCAATCTCTGCTCTCAAGTAAAATAGCTATTCCGCATGCTACTGAAAAATGAGAAAGCAGCAGCGAAATGAAGCTGAAGTTACAGTAGTGCGAAAGCCCGATCAGAGCTTCTTCCCGAAATCGGGCTGTATATCGGTTTCGGGTGGCTTTTGGTTAGTTTTTCCACAAAAAGTAACAGAAAAACTAAGGCTATAAAAGCGTCAGGAGCCAGGTAAAGTTTAAATCCGAAGCGAATGCAACCGTAAACTACAAACCACAAACCCCGGCGCCCGGCCAGTAATACCCATATCATTTTCAAAGCGCTCAGGGGCGCTTATCGTTTACTTACTGGAGGACAATCGTACCTGTTCTTATATCCCAGCGAAAAAATTAGCCCTATAGAATGGCTGTGGTAGCTGTCTTTTTTATTGGGGTTGGCGCCCTGGCTAAATCCATCTAAATAATCGGTAAACATAAACCGGTAGCCGGTTTCCGCTGCAAGCGAAATGTTTGGGGTAAGCGCATATTTTAAACCCGCACCTGCAGGTAATATTATGGCTGCGCCTGGTGTGCGGTGCGTTATATCTGCTGCCAGTCCTGCCGAAACGGATTCGCTGTTAAAATATTCCGCATTATAATTACTCCAGTTACGGCTGATATGCAATAAGGATACGCCTGCTCCCGCAAACAGGTAAGGCGAAAATCCCTTAGGTTGCTCCATCGCGTTTTTTGCCAGGATATTCCATACCAGCGCCCCTGAAAACTCGGTTACGGGGGTAGAAAAATTAAAATTTCGCTGCCTGCGGTATTCCGGCTTTTCATACAGGGCGTCATTGCCTTTTAATTTGCCGAAAGAAAAATTAGCCCGTACTGAAAATGACCTGTTCAGTATCCTGCTTGCAAAAAAACCGATCCCTGGCGCTATCGTTTGATACGACCCTATATCAGAAGGTGTAAGATCGCCCTGGTAAATAAAGCTGCCTGCGCTGATACCGGCTTCATAGCGGTGGGTATAAAACTGTGCGTATATAAAATGACTGCATATTAGCAATGGAATAAGCCATGCTGTTTTTTTTGCAATAGAACGCATCGGTAAATTTGGTTTAAGTAAGAAATGATACCGTGTAGCGTTTTATCTTATAATTATAAGTATTAAGGAACAAAAGATTTGTGGCAGTCAGGTACAAGGCGAATTACTACTAACGATAGACCGGGTACTTCTCCTTTCACTTCTAACCTTTCTCTTCTTCTTCGAATTTTCCGGTTTCGGATTTTTTAATTTATGGTTTATCGTTTGTGGTTTACGGTTAACGATCTGGCAGAGAAAACAATGCCATAAGCACTTAAACCTTGTTAAATATTTCACTATTTTATATTTTGTATGAAGGGAGTTGCGTATTGCATGGCGGCATTAAAATATATGGCTGGCAGCACTGCATTATGGATAAATCACCCCCGTTTAAAAAAATCCCTTTATATTGCGGCGAATTTTAAGGAAAGATTCACATTATGACTTCATTTACCCATTTCAAGGTACCCTATGCTGCTATAGATGAAAGGTACACCAAACGCGTTGCTTATTTTTCGATGGAATTCGCCATTCATCAGCCGCTGAAGATTTACAGCGGTGGTTTGGGCTTTTTAGCGGGCTCCCACATGCGAAGTGCCTATGAACTCAAACAGAACCTGGTAGGCGTAGGTATTTTGTGGAAATACGGCTATTACGATCAGTCGCGTAACCAGGATCAAACCCTGCAGGTGCAGTGGAATGAAAAGATCTACAATTTCTTAGAGGATCACAATATAAAATTTCAGATCAATATCCACGATCACCCGGTTTGGGTAAAGGCATATTACCTGAACCCGGAAACCTTTAAGAGTGCGCCGATGTTTTTACTGAGCACCGACCTGCCGGAGAACGATTATATTTCACAAACCATTACGCACCGTTTGTACGATGCCAATGTGGCCACCAAAGTAGCGCAGTTTATATTGCTGGGCGTGGGAGGCGCGAAGCTTATGGATGAGCTGGGCTTCAACCCCGAAGTATATCATTTAAATGAAGCGCACGGACTTTCCGCGGCGTTCTACCTCTATAAAAAATTCGGGAATAAGGAAGATGTAAAAAAGCGGCTGGTATTTACCACGCATACGCCGGAAGAAGCGGGAAATGAAAAGCATGAAATTCATCTATGCGAAAAGATGAGCTATTTCTGTGGTGTGCCGCTTGATGAGGTGCGCAGGCTTACCGGTATAACAGACGATCAGTTTAATCATTCCCTGGCTGCATTGCGGTTTGCGCGTTTATCGAACGGCGTTAGTGAGCTGCACGGCCATGTAAGCCGCGCCATGTGGAGCAAATACCCGGGCATTTGTCCTATCATTCATATTACCAATTCACAAAACTGGCGGTACTGGGCCGATAAGCAATTGTACTATGCGGCTGAAGAAAATAATGAAGATAATTTTATTGACCGTAAATGGTTCTTGAAAAAAAGAGCTTTTGATACGGTGGCCGATCAAAGCGGTAAGCTGTTCGACCCCAATGTGTTTACCATTGTATGGGCCAGGCGGTTTGCAGGGTATAAAAGAGCGGAACTGATCACCCGCGACAAGCATCGCTTTGAGGCGTTGCTTGCCAGCACCAAATATCCTGTGCAGATCATTTGGGCCGGGAAGCCTTACCCGGTTGATTATCCTGCGATAAGTGATTTCAATTACCTTGTTAATCTGAGCAAGGCCTATAAAAATGTGGCCGTTTGTATAGGCTATGAACTAACACTGAGTAAACGGCTAAAACAGGCTGCAGACCTGTGGCTGAATAATCCGCGCGTACCCCGTGAAGCATCGGGTACCAGTGGCATGACGGCTGCTATGAACGGCGCCGTAAATTTTTCAACTGATGATGGCTGGATCCCCGAATTTGTTCAGCACGGGCATAACGGTTTTGTGGTGCCCAAAGCAGATTATGCACGCATGACGGTGCAGGAGCAGGATACCTACGATCTTGAAAAAATATACCAGATATTAGAGCAGGAAATTCTCCCGCTGTATTATGACAATCCGGATCTGTGGCGGCAGGTTATGAAAAATGGTATGGATGATACCCGTTTCAGGTTTGATTCCGGGAGAATGGCGGATGAATATTACAGGTTACTCTATAATGCTTAGTGTTAAGCCATGGAAGCGTATAAAAAAAATCCTGAAGTAAGATGGGCGGATCTTGATCCCAATTTTCACATGCTTCATTCTAAGTATTACGATCTGGGGGCGTATGTACGCATGTGTTTTTTAACCGAACATGGTCTGTCGCCGGCAGTAATGCAGGAACATCGTATGGGACCTATCCTTTTCAGGGAAGAATGCGTTTTTAAAAGAGAAATAAAATTTGGCGACCAGGTTGAAATAAGCCTGATAATGCTAAAGGCCAGGAAAGACGGCTCCCGCTGGACCATGCAGCATCATATCTACACAAACAGCAACACACTGGCAGCAGTAATTACAGTAGATGGCGCCTGGATGAATACAGAAAGAAGACGCCTGGCTACACCACCGCCATTATTTGCCGTGGTATTTGATAAAATACCACGCGCCGAAAATTTTGAATGGCAATAAACAGGAAGTGAATGGTGAACAGGCAATAGTGAATCTCATCTTTCTATTCAGCCCTTCTCACGTTTCACACAGCACTCATTTCACTTCCCGCCTTACAATTTATTCACTATACAATTTCCACCAGTTCCACATCAAATACAATATCCTTACCTGCCAGGAAATGGTTGGCATCTAAGATCACCACTTTTTCCTTTAGTTCGGTAACCACTACGGGAACGGGCTGCCCCTCCTGGTTTTGAAGTGTGAGCTGCATGCCGGGTTCTAATTTCATATCGGCAGGAATATGCTCAACAGGGAACTCAATAATGGCTTCCTCGTTTCTTAATCCATACCCGTCTTCAGGTGCAACGGGAATTATTTTTTTTTCTCCCACAGCCATTCCTTCCACACCGGTATCAAACCCTTTGATCATTTGCCCGGCGCCTAAAGTAAATTCTAATGGTTCACGACCGGCAGAAGAATCAAACTGGTTGCCATCCGCTAAACGGCCTGTGTAATGCACACGTACCACATCTCCTTTTTTTGCCTGTTGCATAAAATATAATTTTTGAGTATTTAAAATCCGGAAAGGTAAATGATTCCGGCTCTTTCTGCAAAAGTTTAAGGATATTTGAGTGCTATCTTCTTTCATATAGTATAATGCGTATTAATTTTAATTAAATATTATGCTGGCAAACCATTTTATTATAGGGCTATCTGTTTTTTTTGTAACCGGAATGGCGTGCTACTGCTCACCGGTTAAATCCAATAATAATGAAGAACCCGTTCTCCCTGGTTCAGCATCCCATACAGGCAAAAACGATGATATTATTACCGGTGCTCAGCGTTTCGGTCAGTATATTCAGTTATTAAAGGGGAAATCGGTAGCGGTATTTGCCAATCAAACCTCCATGGTAAGCGATACCCATTTGGTAGATGCCCTTCAAAGCCGTGGCGTTGTTATTAAAAAAATATTTTCTCCCGAGCATGGTTTTCGCGGTACTGCCGATGCGGGTGAAAAAGTGGGTAATTACACCGATGCGCAAACAGGCATACCCGTGATCTCTTTATACGGCAGTAAACGAAAACCCGCAGCCGGTGATGTTAATGATGTAGATGTGCTGGTTTTTGATATACAGGATGTAGGCGTTAGGTTCTATACGTATATTTCATCGTTACAGGAATTTATGGAAGCCGCAATAACGTATAATAAGCCGCTGCTCATTCTCGACCGGCCCAATCCCAATGGGTTTTATGTAGACGGGCCTGTGCTGGATATGCAATACAAATCATTTGTTGGTATGCAGCCCGTACCCGTGGTATATGGAATGACCATTGGCGAATATGCTTACATGCTGCTGAAAGAAAACAGGCTTTCCGTAAATACAACGGCGGAGCCTTTGGTGCATATTGATCCCAGCCCCGGAACAAATATAAGTTCATCAAAATTCAGTCTTACTATTATTACCTGCGGTAATTACACGCATAGCAGTAAATATATACTGCCCGTGCGTCCTTCGCCCAATTTACCCAATATTCAGTCTGTATACCTTTATCCTTCTACCTGTTTTTTTGAAGGAACCGTTTTAAGCGAAGGCAGGGGAACAACGAAGCCCTTCCAGGTTTTCGGACATCCTTCCCTTCCTGAAAATTTATTTTCTTTTGCACCCAATCCAACCGAAGGGGCTAAGAGCTCAAAGCTATACGGACAGCGCTGCTACGGATGGGATTTGAGCGGTTCAAAAGAAGATGTGTTGAAAAAAGTGGATAATAAAGTACAATTAAAATGGCTGATAGAAGCTTACCGGCTGTTCCCGGAAAAAGAAAAATTCTTCATCCTCCCCCGGTCCGGTAAAATGGAAGCGTCTTTCTTTAATAAATTAGCAGGCAATAATGAACTGTGGCAGCAAATTAAAAAAGGTGTGCCGGAGCAGGATATCCGTAAAAGCTGGGAGCCCGGCTTAACTGCATTCAAAAAAATAAGGAAGAAGTATTTGCTGTATGAAGATTTTTAACGGAACGGATAAAGGTGAACAGGCAATGGTGAATAGTGAATTTTACCCCTCACGTATCACGTCTCACTCCAGCCCGCTATTTACGAATAATATGGCTTTGTAAAACGGTTTAGTAATTTTGTATCCATGCCTGCACAACAAACAGTTCCTCCTGCTAAAAAAGACCTTCGCATTGTATTTATGGGTACGCCCGAATTTGCTGTTGCTTCTTTAAATGCATTGGTGAAAGCAGGATACACTATAGTAGCCGTAATTACCGCACCCGACAAGCCGGCCGGAAGGGGCATGAAGCTTACCGAAAGCGCGGTAAAAAAATATGCTTTGGAACAGGGATTAAAGATCCTTCAACCAGTGAAGCTGAAATATCCCTTATTTGTTGATGAATTAAGATCGTTGAAAGCGGATATACAAATTGTGGTTGCCTTTCGCATGCTGCCCGAAGTGGTGTGGAATATGCCGGCGATGGGTACTATAAATGTACACGGATCATTACTTCCCCAATACCGCGGTGCGGCGCCTATTAACTGGGCGGTGATCAATGGCGAAAAAGAAACCGGGGTAACCACTTTTAAGCTGCAGCACGAAATAGATACCGGCAATATTTTATTGCAGCAACGTTTTAATATTGGCGACGATGAAACCGCCGGCGAAGTGCACGACAGGATGAAAGAAATTGGAGCAAAGCTTTTGGTGCAAACCATAGACGGACTCCTAAACGGAACCATTGAAGAAACGGTGCAGCACCACTCACCACTTACCACTCACCCGCTTAAACACGCTCCCAAAATATTTACCGAAACCTGCCGGATAAACTGGGACAGGCCGTTAAATGAAATTTATAATTTAATCCGCGGCTTGTCGCCTTTCCCCGGTGCGTTTACTTTGCTGGGTGATAAAACGTTAAAGATATTCCGGGCAAAAAAAGATATCACCACCCCGCTCATTCCCCCGGGCAGGTATGAGTCAAACGGGAAACAACTGTTGCGGTTTGCAGGCAGGGATGGATATATTGAAATACTGGAACTGCAGTTGGAAGGAAAGAAGCGGATGCCGGTAGATGCGTTCCTGAGAGGGAATAAGGTTTGAATGTGGAAAATTTGGAAACCTGCCTGCCGGCAGGTGTGGGAATGCAGTGCGGATAAACTATAAACTATCTTAGTTGTTGCAAAACTGCCGCAAGACAGGTTGAGTTAACAAGTAAGCAATGAAATAATCAATATCACCGGATATGAAAAAAATAAAGAAACTACTTTTTACTTTGTGCTGCATGCTGCTGACCGCAGGTTTGTATGCGCAGCCTAAAAAAATAAAGCATGTTATATTAATAGGCTGCGATGGTTTTGGCGGTTATGCGTTGCCGCAGGCTGATATGCCTCATTTAAAAAAAATGATGGCGGCAGGCGCCTGGTCTTTAAAGGCCCGTTCGGTATTGCCTTCATCAAGCGCGGTAAACTGGGCGTCTATGCTAATGGGTTCGGGACCTACCATGCACGGGTATACGGAATGGGGCAGCGCTGTGCCTGAAATACCTTCGGTTGATACCACCCGGTATGGCTTGTTCCCCACGGTTTTTAGTTTGTTGAAAGAACAGCAACCCGCTGCGGTATCTGCATTAATTTATAGCTGGCCGGGCATTAACCCTTTGATAGAAAAAGAAGCCACAACCATACGTGTGTCCTCCGGTGATAATGATGATTTCTGTGCCGATACGGCTGCGGCGATCATTAAATCGCAAAAGCCGGTATTTACATTTATCCATTTCCATCAACCGGATGTTGTTGGCCATAATATTGGCCATCATACGCCTGAATATTTTGCCGAGTTAAAAAAGGCAGACGTAAGGATAGGTAAAATTGTGAATGCGGTTCAGGAAGCGGGCATAGCGGAGCACACGGTTATACTGGTAACGGCAGATCATGGCGGCAAAGACAAAGGCCATGGCGGCAAATCATTAAATGAAGTGCAGGTACCCTGGATCGTATATGGTAAAGGCGTTCAGCGCGGGCGCCAGCTAAATAGCACCATTATTACTTACGATACCGGGGCTACCATCGCGTGGCTGCTGAAGCTTAAACCACCGCAAAGCTGGCGTGGAAAGGCGGTTACTGAAGCATTTAAATAAGTTTTTTATTTTCCTTAAAAAAGGTGAATACAGGTACCATTTCTATTGTAAGTCCGTCTTTTTTAAAGCTGTCTTTTTGATCTAAAGTCAGGATTAAGCCTTGTTTTTTATTGAAAAATCGCATGGCTTCTGTTAAACCATTTATTTCTCGATGGAAATTTTCATCATTTACTTCATAACATACCTGTATGAGCTGTTTTACCCGCCCGTTATCAAAAGCCACGAAATCACATTCTCCTTTATCTTTAAAGAAGAAAATTTCTTTGAATTGCCTGCGAAGGTGCAAATAAACTATATTTTCCAATTTCCTTCCATTGTCTTCAGTAAAGGACAAAGATGCTATATCAATAAATCCGGTATCCATAGCATACACCTTTTTGGGATTGCGTATTTGCGCTTTTAAGGAATAACTAAATTGCGGCGTAAACTCAATTAGATACGCATCTTTGAAATAGTTGAAAAATTCCAAAATGGTTGTGGTTGATTTTATACCGAATAAACCGGTTAGTTTATTGGCCGACACAGGTGCTCCAACATTTGATATCAGATACACGGCTAATTCCTTTAATGCATTAACCTCCCGGATTCCATAACGAACAACAATGTCTCTGACCAGAATGTCGTCAATCAAACTGCGCAAAACCAGGGGTATGTTGGTTTTGACATACTCCGGCATTCCACCGGTCTTCAGATAATCTAAAAATGATGCTTTATTGGGTGTTTTATGCTTAAAATCAAGAAACTCCAGATACGAAAATGGGAATAGCTCCATGGAAAGATGCCGTCCTGTAAGGTGCGTTCCCATTTCTTTGCTCAATAAAAATGCGTTTGAACCTGTAACAAAAACTTTATAGCCTTCATTCAGTAGTTGATGAACAAATATTTCCCATTTCTCTACTATTTGAATTTCATCAAAAAACAAAATATTTAATTTTCTCTGAACGATTTCCCGCTGTAGACGAACAAAATCATCAGCTTCAAATCCTGACAAACGGATGTCTTCAAAATTGAGATACAGCGCGTCTTTATACTTTTTTTCAAGTAATTGCAGCAATAGAACGCTCTTTCCGCAACGTCTTATTCCTGTGATGATGGTTACAAAATTTTCAGCAATAGGAACTGTTCCCAGGCTATGCCTTACCAGCTTTTGATCCTTTTTTAGAAACGAATTCTTTTGTTCGTCTATTATTTTACTGATTTCTTCCTGCCGGATCATAGTCGTTTTTTATTGCCGTAAATATAATAATTATTGTTTACTAATGAACAATATTATTCATTACTAATGAAATATATTATCCATTATTAATGATTGTTATTATTATTGTTGATAAAATAACCTGAAAATCAATAAATTGTTTAAGCCGCTCCTGTTGCCCTTACCGCCTTTTTATGTTAAGGAGGTAAATAGGTGAAGCGGTTTTATTATTCCTTAAGTAACTTGTACCACAAACCTTTTTAGCGCATGCATCCATCACTCAAACCCCAACGCATCCTTTCCATAGATGCCTTTCGCGGCATTACGATCCTGGTAATGGTTTTTGTAAATGAGCTGGCAGGTATAAGAGACATTCCCCTGTGGATGAAACATGTGCCTGCCAATGCAGATACCATGACCTTTGTAGATGTGGTGTTCCCTGCTTTTTTATTTATTGTAGGCATGTCGGTACCTTTTGCTTTAAACAACCGGATACAAAAAGGAGACCGTTTCCTTCAGTTGCAATGGCATATTGTTTGGCGCACACTTGGTTTGCTGGTGCTGGGTGTGTTTATGGTAAATGGTGAAGGAGGATATAATGAAGAGGCAATGGGCATGTCTATACACCTGTGGCTGCTGTTGTTTTATGTATGTGCTGTGCTGATCTGGAATGTATATCGTAATCAAAAGCGGGTATGGGTATACCTGTTAAGAACCGCAGGTATAGCCGGTTTACTGATGCTTGCCGCTATTTACCGCGGAGGAGCGGACGGGAGTACTTCCATAACACCCCGGTGGTGGGGCATACTGGGGTTGATTGGCTGGGCCTATTTATTTGCCTGCATCTTTTTTCAACTGTTCAGGAAAAACATAGTAATGATGCTGGTGATGATCTGTTTTTGCATAGCATGGTATATTGCCGGCAAAAGCGCTTTCGTGCAGGAAAACGAATTGTTGCGCTGGATAAGCAGCCAGGCGGGTAATGCCGCGCATACCTCCGTTGTACTCTGCGGAATAGTATTGTCGCTTATTTATTTTAATCAGAACAAAACTAAAGCTGCCGGCCGCCGGTTTATAGAAGCCGGAATTTTTACGTTGCTGCTATTTGTGGCAGGATACCTGTTGCGGCCTTATTTTGGCATTTCAAAAATTTATGCTACGCCAACCTGGTGCCTCTACAGCGCAGGTATTTGTTGTATCGTTTTTAGTGTGCTGTACTGGTTAATTGATATAAAAAAAATGAGCAACTGGACGCGTTTCCTCAGGCCGGCTGCCGTTAATCCCCTGCTTACTTATATTATTCCCGGAATATTATATGCTTTATTTGGGGTGTTGCACATCAGCATCTTCCCTTACAGCCTGCGTTATGGGGCACCGGGCTTTTTGTGGGCGGTGTTTTACGCCGTTGCGGTAATGTATATCGTAAAAGGACTGAACAGGCTTAATATAAAACTGCAGTTAT
>CAYVEI010000083.1:0-18661 GCA_964450515.1 uncultured Terrimonas sp.
CATCAAAAGGAATAAATATATGTGACAACCGGATATCTTCCTGGCTGCGTTTAAAAGCCTCTGCCGTTAGGGTGCGAATCATATCGTTATCTGCCATGTAATTTGCTTCAATTTGCCGGCGGAAATTAAGGAGATCATTTTTTTGTCCGGGCAGCGTATCCATTTTACTGTCTTTAGCCGCCTGCACTTTTAACTTAAAGGCAATGAAAAGGTCAAGATAATCCCGTACAGCCTGTTTGTCTTCACCGGCTGTATTGTTTTTATTAAACGCCCTTAAAAATTCTTCTTTATCCACTTTATGTTTCCCATAGGTAAAGAGGGTTTGCGCGGAAAGATATGTTCCCGGGGAAAGCAGCGCAATCAGAATGAGTAATTTTTTTATCACTGGTATTAACTTTTCTCTCTGGGTAAACGTATCAGCATTCTATTAAAGTATTAAGGCGGTCAGCAACTAACAACAGCGTAATGTTCCTTCTTTCACCTTTCACCTGGTTCTCAGGCTTTGGTATTTAGTGCGCCCGGCCCGGCCTTTGGCGCTATATGCTTCTGATAATACTTACAAACCGGCCGCAACCCGCAGATACCGCATTTAGGGTTACGGGCAACACAAATATACCGGCCATGCAGTATAAGCCAATGGTGCGCTTTATAGATCATTTCGGTTGGAATGTTTTTGATGAGCTGTTTTTCTGCAGCCAGGGGTGTTTTTGCATTGTGGGTTAGCCCGATCCGTGCAGCCACCCTGAAAACATGCGTATCCACCGCCATATTGGGCTGCTGGTCTATAACGGAAGTAATTACATTGGCTGTTTTTCTTCCAACACCGGGTAATTGTATTAGCTCCCCAACGGTTAAAGGCACTTCACCGGCATATTTTTCCATTAACATATTGGCCATGCCAATGAGGTGCCTGGTTTTATTGTTGGGATAAGAAATGCTTTTAATATAAGGAAAGAGTTCATCGAAATCCGCCTTTGCAAGCTGCTGAGGTCCGGGGTATTTTTCGAAAAGGGCAGGAGTAGTAAGGTTAACTCTTTTGTCGGTACATTGGGCCGATAAGATTACCGCTACCAGAAGCTGGTAAGGGTTATCATATATCAATTCTGTTTCTGCATCGGGCGTATGCCGGCGGAACCAGTTCAGCGTATACGCATACCTTTCTTTTTGTGTCATTGGAAATTTTCCTGATCACCCAAAAATAAGCTAAGTGGCTGAAAAACAAATTAATGTTGTTCAACTTCTTTACTAATGCCGGCATAGCGGAGCAGTGACTGTATTACTGAAGGACGTGGAGACTGGTGGATCGTATTGAGGCCTTCTATAGCCCTTTTAAGCACCTCAAACTTCTCGCGCAGGGTCCAGTCTGTCTCCAAAGCAAGCTGTATAGCAGCAGTTTCTTCGGCTGAGGTTTCTTTGTAAAGGAATCGTATCATGTTTTCAGGTGTATAAATATCCATGCGCCATTCATTTTTGAATTCACAATAATCTCAATTATACGGTTCTTAGGATATTCAGATATCAATACGGATTAATGGTGTTCACAGGTGTTTGTCAACGGGTGGGAATAAAGTTGTTCCTTATTAAACGGGGCCGGAGAAAAGATATTGTGAAAAAGCGTAAAGGTTTAGTAAAAATTATTTTTCGTCTATAATAAATACATCTTCGTTATCTCTTTTCATCAAATATTTTTCTCTTGCCGCTTTTTCTAAAGAGGCGGGGTTATTATCCAGCTCAGAAAGTTCCTTCCGCATGGCTTCAATCTGCTCTGTATAATATGCCTTTCCCTTTTCCAACTGTTTCAGTTCGCCTGTTCTTTCCATTTGCACAAACAAGTCATTGTGGTCGAAGAAAACCAGCCATACCGCAAACACCAGCAGGGTAAGTGCGTACTTGTTTTTTAACCACGCGGGTATGTGCCTGATGTACTTCATATAAGAGGTGTCTGCTACGAGGTATAAGGTACGCCTTTACCTCATTTTCCAAAAATAATCTTTCCGTTCGGATAAACCGCGTTTTCTGCAAGGGCCTCTTCAATCCGGATCAGTTGATTGTATTTAGCCAGCCGGTCGGTTCTGGAGGCGCTGCCGGTTTTGATCTGACCGCAATTCAAAGCAACAGCCAGGTCGGCAATAGTGGTATCTTCCGTTTCACCGCTTCTGTGGCTCATGATAGTAGTATACCCGCTTGCCTGGGCCAGTTGCACGGCATTTATGGTTTCCGTGATCGTACCTATCTGGTTAACTTTAATCAATATGCTGTTGGCAATACCTTTGTCAATACCTTCCTGTAAACGTTTAACATTGGTTACAAACAGATCATCCCCTACTAACTGGCATTTGCTGCCAATTTCGTTTGTTAGCTTTTTCCATCCGTTCCAGTCATCTTCAGCCATGCCATCTTCAATGGATACAATGGGATATTTATTAACCCAATTGCTCCAGTAGGCCACCATTTCATCGCTGCTGATGGTTTTGCCGCTGCTTTTGTAAAATTTATAGGACTGGCTGCCTTCGTCGAACATTTCGGTACTAGCCGCATCCATCGCAATAGCTATCTGATCGCCAGCCTTATACCCTGCCGCCTCAATGGCCTGCAATACGGTTTCAATAGCTTCATCATTACTTTGAATATCGGGTGCAAAGCCGCCTTCATCTCCCACATTGGTGCTGTATCCTTTTTTCTTTAATACCGATTTAAGGTTATGAAATACTTCCACCCCCCAGCGTAATCCCTCGCTAAAGGAAGGCGCGCCTACCGGAACGATCATAAATTCCTGGAAATCTATTTTATTGTCGGCGTGCACACCGCCATTCAGAATATTCATTAAAGGCATAGGAAGTACCGTAGCATTTACACCACCCAAATAGCGGTATAAGGGCAGGCTGCATTCCTGTGCAGCCGCTTTGGCAACGGCCATGGAAACGGCAAGGGTGGCGTTAGCGCCTAATCTCGCTTTATTGTCTGTGCCGTCAATTTTTATTAAAAGATTGTCTATATGCGCCTGTTTGGTTACATCAATACCGATCAACTGATCCGCTATAATGTCATTTACATTTTTTACCGCTTTTAAAACCCCTTTGCCCTGGTATATGCTTTTATCGCCATCTCTCAGTTCTACCGCTTCGTGTTTACCTGTGGAAGCGCCGGAAGGAACGGCAGCCCTTCCTACCAAACCATTTTCAGTAATTACATCTACTTCAACAGTAGGGTTTCCGCGGCTGTCTAAAATTTGTCGGGCATGAATATCTGATATGAAAGACATAGAAAATGATTTACGTGTGGTTGTTTTTTTGCAAAGAAACGGTTTTCAGTTTTGGTTGCAAAACAAAGTGCGGTTATTGTTCATTTTTGCCCGTTAATTCCTTAAATACCGTTTCTAAGCTTTGATTTTCGCTTTGCATAGCAATGATATCAAGGTCGTGCTGCAGGGCCAATTCTCTTAACTGCCTGCGAAGGAGTTCGGGGTTGGCTGAAGAGAACCGGTATTTTGTATCCGACAGCATTTGCACCTGTGCGGGCTCAAAAGCGGGAGTAAATAACCCGGAGCGCACATGATGGGCAAACTCAACCTGTATATGCTGCATATTTCCTTTACCTGCCTGCAGTGCGGCCACGGTATCGTCTGCCACCAGTTCTCCCTTGTTAATAATAATAACCCTGCTGCACACGGCTTCTACTTCCTGTAAGATATGTGATGAAAAAAGAACCGTTTTATTTTCACCCTGCTGCTTTATTACTTCCCTTATTTCAACAATCTGGTTCGGATCAAGGCCGGTGGTAGGCTCATCCAGGATAAGCACTTCCGGCTCATAGATCAATGCAGCGGCTAGCCCTACTCTTTGCTTATATCCTTTTGAAAGCTGCCCGATTTTTTTTTGCTGCTCAGGGCCTAACCCTACCATTTCAATAACATGGCTGATGGCTGTTTTTTTATTGCTAAGCCGGTGCACTCCGGCAATGAACCCGAGGTATTCTTTCACATACATATCATAATATAAAGGATTGGATTCGGGCAGGTAGCCGATCTTCCTTTTTACTTCCAAAGGATGGCTGGCAACGTTAAGATCGCAAACTATAGCTTCACCGGAGGTTGGCTTAAGATAGCCGGTCAGCATCTTCATTGTGGTAGATTTACCCGCGCCATTGGGTCCTAAAAAACCAACGATCTCTCCCTTGTTTACAGAAAACGAGATATCATTCACCGCCTTTTGCTCACCGTAAACTTTATGCAGCTTTTTTACCCGGATTGACATGCAACAAAAATAAGCACTCCTTTTTACATTTGTCTTTTATACTCTTCTTTCCAGGCATACCAGCCAAATATGCATAAACCAATGGCAATAGGTATAAATACAATAACAAACACGCCCCATTGTATTTTGGTATCTGTAACAGGATGCAGAGCAATTTGATGCAGGGCTGTTTTAATCAGGTAAAACATAGACAAAGGAGCCATCAGTATCCATATAAGCCCCATCCATTTCCGTAACCGGTTCATCATCATGTTAGTTGCTTAAGTTGTGAAGGTATTTTATATATAATGGTTTTGTTTGTTTAGTCACTTACATCAGGATCCGCTTTATTACTGATATACACCATCCCGATAATAAGGCACACAAAAGAAATAATGATGGGATACATCAATCCTACCAGTTTGTCGCCCGTATTAATAGTAGTTAACAATAAAGCAATGAAAGGTGTTAGTCCGCCAAACACACCATTGCCTATATGATAAGGCAGCGACATGGAGGTATAGCGGATACGCGTGGGAAACATCTCCACCAAAAATGCGGCAATAGGTCCATACACCATGGTAACAAAAATAACCTGCACAAATATCAGGAACACAAATTTCCAGTAAACCATTGTTGACAGTTTCTTCTCCGTATAAACAGGCGCAGCGTCCACCGCGGGTTCTGATGCGTTTGCAAAAACCGTATGCCTGTTTTTTTGCGTGTAAGCAAAGCCGTCGGCAAAAGTTTTTACTATGCTGGTAGTGGTAATGGTTTGTTCGTTGATCTCATCCGTATGAATAACAGGTTCGCTTACGCTTACAGGCGCCTGCATTTCATAGGTGGTAATATCGGAAAGATCAAGGAATTGCTGGTAAATGGGCCGGTAAAAGATAATGGCCAGGAACATTCCCGCCATCATGATCCATTTTCTTCCCACCTTATCGCTCCATGAGCCAAACACCACAAAAAAAGGAGTAGCGAAAAGTATAGCCCATATGAGCATGGTACGCGATTGCTCAAAATCAACTTTACAAACGGTTTCAATAAAACTTTGCGCATAAAACTGGCCGGTATACCACACCACACCCTGCCCCATAGTGGCGCCAAACAAGGCCAGTAAAACCATTTTAAGATTGGTTTTGTGTCCAAAACTTTCCTTAAGCGGGTTAACCGACACCTTGCCTTCCGATTTGAGCCGGGAAAACAGGGGTGATTCATTCATCTTTAAACGGATATAAATGGAAACCCCCACGAGAATGATGGAAACCAAAAATGGTATACGCCAGCCCCAGTCATTAAATTTTTGAATAGAAACATTGATATCGCTGTCTAACCCGTGCCGCACCAGCAGTATTACACCCAGCGAAACAAAGAGCCCTAATGTAGCCGTGGTTTGTATCCATGATGTATAATAACCCCGTTTGCCGGGCGGCGCATGTTCGGCAACGTAAGTAGCCGCTCCGCCATATTCACCGCCTAAGGCCAGCCCCTGCAGCAGGCGGAGCAACAGCACAATAACCGGAGCGGCAAAGCCAATGCTTTCATAAGAGGGTACCAGCCCTATAGCAAAAGTAGAGCCGCCCATTATGATAAGCGTAAGCAAAAAGGTGTATTTGCGCCCCACGAGGTCGCCCAGCCTACCAAATACCAAAGCGCCGAAAGGCCGTACAATAAAGCCCGCCGCAAAGGTAGCCAGGGTAGATAGTAACGCGGCCGTTGGGTTGGTTTGCGGAAAAAACTGCGTGGCAATTACCGTAGCCAGGCTGCCAAAAATATAAAAATCGTACCATTCAATGAGCGTTCCAACCGAAGAAGCGCCGATAACTTTCCAGATACCTTTGGGGGATGTTGACATTATACGCAGGCAAATTAGGGAATGAATATACTAAACCTGAAGTTGCGGACAAAAGGAAAATTGAGCGCATACTTTTAATAACGGTTGTTAGCTGCAGCGGCACTACCGGTAACGGATGTCCTATAATGAGAAATTTGCACACGAAAACGCAGGCCGGTGCTCCGGAATAGCAGTAATGAAAGAGAAAATTTATTGCCGGCCATTTATATTCAACCGAATGTGGCTAATTTAGCCTTTCCAATACGAAACAAAATTGCAATGCTATATGTCTTACCCCTATCAGTTAAAAAGTATTGACGCATACAAGGCTGCCTACAAAAAAAGCGTAGAAAACCCGGAAGCTTTCTGGGCAGAAATTGCTGAAAATTTTACATGGAGAAAAAAGTGGGACAAAGTACTGAACTGGAATTTTAAAGACCCCAAAATAGAATGGTTTGCGGGTGGTAAATTAAATATCACGGAAAACTGTTTAGACCGCCACTTAGAAACGCTCGGCGATAAGCCCGCCATTATCTGGGAATCTAACGATCCGGAAGAGAGAACCAGGGTGGTTACTTATGAAAGGCTCCACAAAAGGGTGTGCCAGTTTGCCCAGGTGCTTAAAAACAACGGCATAAAAAAAGGCGACCGGGTTTGTATTTATATGGGTATGATCCCCGAGCTGGCTTATGCGGTATTGGCCTGTGCAAGGATCGGCGCTATCCATAGCGTGATCTTCGGCGGCTTTTCTGCCCGCAGCATTGCCGACAGGCTGGAGGATACCAAATCTGAATGCATCGTTACCTGCGACGGCGCTTACCGGGGCGGAAAAGATATACCGTTAAAAAGCGTGATTGATGACGCATTGGTAGGAAACAACCTCGTAAAAAAAGTAATTGTATATACCCGTACAAGAATACCTGTGAGCATGATCAAAGGCCGCGATGTATGGTGGGAAGATGAAATGCTGAAAGTTACAGATACGCTTCCGGTAGAAGGCTTTGGCGATGCTGAAGTGATGGATGCGGAAGACCCCCTGTTCATTTTGTATACTTCCGGCAGCACCGGCAAACCCAAAGGCGTGGTGCATACTACCGCCGGCTATATGGTATGGACCAACTACACTTTTGTAAATACTTTCCAGTACCAGCCCGGGCAGGTGCATTTTTGTACGGCTGATATTGGCTGGATTACCGGGCATAGCTATATTCTTTACGGCCCGTTAAGCGCCGGCGCCACCAGTATAATGTTTGAAGGCATACCCACCTGGCCCGATGCCGGCAGGTTCTGGGATATTGTTGATAAATACAAGGTAGATATTTTATATACTGCGCCTACGGCTATCCGTAGTTTAATGGGCTTTGGGCTAGACCCGTTAAAAGACAAAGACCTTTCTTCATTAAAAGTACTGGGGTCGGTTGGCGAACCCATTAATGAAGAGGCCTGGAACTGGTATAATGAGCATGTAGGAAAAAAAAGCTGCCCTATTGTAGATACCTGGTGGCAAACCGAAAATGGCGGCATATTAATTTCCAATCTCGCCGGAGTAACGCCCGCCCGGCCTTCCTGGGCTACCCTGCCATTGCCGGGTGTGCAGCCTGTGCTGGTTGATGAGAATGGAAAAGAAGTAACCCAAAAAGATGAAGAAGGTTTTTATAAAGGGAATTTATGCATGAAAGCCCCCTGGCCGGGAATGCTCAGAACAACCTATGGCGATCATGAACGCTGCCGCACCACTTATTTTGCGGCTTATCCCGATTTATATTTCACCGGCGATGGCGCTTTAAAAGATGAAGAAGGCAATTATCGTATAACCGGGAGGGTAGATGATGTGCTGAATGTTAGCGGCCACCGTATTGGAACCGCTGAAGTGGAAAACGCCATTAATATGCATGCCAGCGTGGTAGAAAGTGCGGTGGTGGGTTACCCGCATCCTATCAAAGGCCTTGGCATTTACGCCTATGTGATCGTAACCGGTTTTCACGGAGACGAGGAAAGAACGCGGCAGGATATTGTTCAAACCGTTTCGCGGCTTATTGGCCCAATTGCCAAACCCGATAAAATACAATTTGTAACGGGCCTGCCCAAAACACGCAGCGGCAAGATCATGCGGCGTATTTTACGGAAAATAGCAGAAGGCGAGCCCGATAAAGTAGGCGATACTTCCACCCTGCTTGACCCGGCGGTGGTAGATGGTATTAAAGCAGGAAAATTATAAGCAGCAAATGATGCCGTATCGTTTAATGCTTTGAAGGATCAGGTATCCATGCTTCGTCAATGGGGGCGGGCGTTATTACCCGCGGCACAAATTCGCGGTCTATCAGCTCATCCATCGGGATATTTTTTGTGAGCAGTTTTAACTTTATCCCCTGGTCCTGTATTTGCTGCAGGTCTTCATCTGTAGGTGTAAGTTCCAGGTAGCTTACCCGCCTGGGGTCGGAGGTTAATACATAGTTCAACACCTTTTCATCCTGCCTGAAATAGGGAGACGCAAGTTTGGCGGCTTCGGCCCGGTGTGTTTCGGCCCATGCGCCCGATTCTGCTATACCTCTTACCAGATCTTCTACCACACCCGGGTTTTGCCGTATCAGGTCTTCGTGCACTACCAGCGCGCAGGAAATGAAGTTGGGCCAAATGTCGCGGGCATAGTATAAAACCCTTCCTATTCCATCTAATTCGGCTTTGGCACAAAACGGCTCGCCTACAATAAAGGCGTCAATGGCGCCTGAAGCAAGTGAAGTTGGCATATCGGGTGGCGGCAATATGATAAATTCAATATCGTTGGGCTGCATGCCAAAGTCTTCCATCAGCTTGTGTATTACAAAATGCTGGTTGCTGTAGAGGCTTGGTATTGCCAATTTCTTTCCTTTCAGATCTTTCAGGCTTCTTGCCTTACTGTTTTTTGCTACGATCAGCTCTGTACCATCTCTGTGTCCGAGGTAGCAAATTTTCACCGGCACGCCCTGCTCCCTGAGTTTCATGGCCAGCGGAACGATCATAAAAGTAGCCTGTACCTGCCTGGCTTCCAGCGCACTTACTACTGTGGGAAAATCAGAAAAAACTCTTGAATTGAAATTGGTGTTGGTTTGTGTGGTTTTGGAAGCAAAATCTGTAACCGGGCAGGTAAGATGACAGGTAACCGGCAGGTAACCCACCGTTAGCTCGCGCGTAGCTTTTTTGTTAATTCCTTCATGTATAACATCTCTTGCCGAAGCTGCACCGTTTTTTTTCCAGGGTTTATAACGCAGCAAAGCCAGGGTTGTTAAAACAACCACTACACCCAGTATCAGTTTGGTAAAAGTAAATTTATTCCCCATCCGGTTTTTTATGAACTCAAATTTAGTTTAATTATTCTTTTGGCCAATGGCAATTTGCTGCTCCGTACCGGGATGGGTACCTTACAGCAGTTTTTGTTTTCTATTCCGCAACGCCGTTCATGTGTAAAGGAGGCGTATTGTATTGCTACAGCCCCAATACGTGTAATATTTCCTTCATGGCTTCAATAACTGAGCTGTCTGTAAGAGCTCTCGGGCGTGCTGTATGGATCAGCAATTCCCTGCAAATGGTTGCCGGGCGGCTGGACAATACCAGAACCCTGTCTGCCAGTTGTGCGGCTTCTTCAATGTCGTGGGTTACAAAAACAACGGTACGCGGACGCTGCTTTAAAATTCTTACCAGCTCCGAGCGCATCCGCAGCCTTGTTTGATAATCCAGGGCAGAAAAAGGTTCATCCATTAATAAAATATCCGACTGACCGGCCAGGGCTCTCGCCAGCTCCACGCGCTGCCGCATTCCTCCCGATAGTTCATGCGGGTAGTGACCTTCAAAACCCTCCAGGTGAATCAATTCAACCAGTTCTTTCTTTTCCTTTTTGCGCTGTGAAATATCATCAATCGTTTGTAACCCCATCTCTATATTCTCCGCCACGGTGAGCCAGGGAAAAAGCCCGTCCTGCTGGTATACCGTTCGTATAATGCCTGTTCTGTGCACCGTTCCGGAAACCGGTTGTATATAACCGGAGAGCAGGTTCAATATTGTTGTTTTGCCACAACCGGAAGGGCCTACCAGCATAACCACCTCACCGGCATTCACCTGTAAACTCAGTTGATTCAATACACCGGTAGCGCCATAGCTGTGCGACACATTTTGTAATACCAGGCTTACATTGTTTTTACCGCTCATATCCCCATCTTACGTTTGGAAGTTTAGTAAATTGGTACAGCAACCTGTCTATACCCATACCCAGTACGCCAATCACTATCATATAACATACCGCCGAGTCAAGCCGCAATCCGTTCCTGGCTTCCCAGATACCATAGCCCAGACCATCCTGGCAGCCCACCATTTCCGCTGCTACAATTACTATCCACGAAATGCCGTAGCTCACGCGCAGTGCGGTTATTACCTGCGGCAGAACAGAAGGAAAGATAACTTTTGTGAGCAAATTGCGGCCGGTATAATTATAATCTTTAGCTACCCTGAAATAAATACTTGGTATAGTGGCTACGGCAGACATGGTAGCCAGTGCCAGCGGGAAAAACGTGGCCATAAATATCAGGAATACTGCCGGCTTATCGCCGATATGAAACCAGAGTATGGCAAAGGGTATCCATGCAAGGGGAGATAAGAAACGGAAGAAATTCAGCATGGGTACAAAAGCCTTCCTGGCATACAAATGTTGGCCCAGCCATAGCCCCAAAGGAATACCCAATGCAGCAGACAGTACAAAACCAATTGCCACCCGCCACAAAGAAGCAATGATATCATTTATTAAACGCCCGGCCAGGAACTCTTCTTTAAAGCTTTTTATTACGGCTACGGGCGATGGCATGGCATATGCCGGGAAAAGATCAAAATAAGAGGCAAGAGACCATAATAGTATTACCGTTGCCAGTACAATAACTGGTAATAAAATGTGGATTGCCTTTTTTTTACGGATCGCCTTTCCCGCGTTTGTCATAAATACCCTGGTTTAGGTGCAATGGTCAATTTCCGAAAGCTGAAAATAACAGCTATTCCCTTTGAAGTAAACAAATTGCAAAAACGTATTTCCTCTTCTTCTGCTGATATTCATTGTTAAATTACTCAGGACAAAGCGTATTTATTATCTGCAATCAGCTTATCCGCTATGCGTCTCCTGGCATCTTTGCTGTTAAACGGTTCGGCTTTGGTAAAGCGTTTTACGCCCAGCAGCATCATACGCTGCTCATCTCCTCCCGCAAATGCATTAATTGCATCGCGGCCGCTTTTATTCACACGGTCGGCTGTATCGTATAAATAGGTACGGGCCATGTCAAGGTACAGTGCAGCAGCCGGCTCACCCTGCTGATCTGCTATTTTGATCGCTCTTAACAATGCGCTCTCGGCATGAAAAACGTTAATTGCCATATCGGCAATATGCATCAGTATTTCCTGCTCGCTTTCTATCTTCATCATCAGCTTTTGTACCGCTGCGCCTGCTACCATTAAAATAGCCTTTTTCATACCGGCAATGAGCTTCAGCTCTTTTGCAAAGGGTTTATCATCGCCGCTTCCAAAATCAGGAATGCTCATCAGCTCCTTCTGAACGGCAGTTGCCGGCCCCATTAAATCCAGCCTTCCCTTCATTGCCCGCTTCAATACCATATCCACCGTGAGTAAACGGTTTATTTCATTTGTTCCTTCAAAAATGCGGTTGATGCGGCTGTCGCGGTAAGCCCTTGATATAATGTATTCAGCGCTGAATCCGTTACCGCCATGTATCTGAACGCCTTCATCCACTACAAAATCGAGCACTTCACTGCCAAACACCTTAAGCATCGCGCATTCTATGGCATACTCCTCTGCGCCCGCCAGCAGGGCCTCGCTGGAAGGTTTTCCTTCCTGCACTAATTCCTGTTCTTTATCGTCAATCCACTTTGCTGTTCTGTACAAAGCGCTTTCGGCTACCCATATGCGTATGGCCATTTCCGCCATTTTGTGCTTCATGGCGCCAAACTGTGCTATAGGTTGCTTAAACTGCTCGCGGGTATTAGCGTATTGTATGGCGGTAGTTGCGGCCCCCTTTGCCCCGCCTAAGGCAGCAGCACATAGTTTTAAGCGGCCGATATTGAGGATATTAAAAGCAATGATATGCCCTTTGCCAATTTCGCCCAGTACATTTTCTACCGGTACTTTCGCATCCTGGAAATAAAGCTGAACGGTTGAAGAACCTTTGATGCCCATTTTATGCTCCTCGGGTCCCTGTGTAAATCCTTCGGTATTACGGTCTACTATAAACGCCGTAAATTTATCGCCATCCACTTTAGCAAATACCGTATACACATCGGCGAAGCCGCCGTTGGTGATCCAGCATTTCTGTCCGTTGAGTAAATAATATTTACCGTCGCCGCTCAGCCTGGCCGAAGTTTTGGCGCTAAGCGCATCGCTGCCGCTATTGGGCTCCGTTAGCCCGTAAGATCCTTTCCATTCGCCGCTTGTTAATTTAGGGATGTATTTTTCTTTTTGTGCGGGTGTTCCAAAATATAATATAGGCAAAGTGCCGATACCTGTATGTGCGGCAATGGCTACAGAAAACGAGAAACCGCTGCCCAGCCCTTCGTTGACAAGGGTGGAGGTTACAAAGTCTTTACCCAGTCCGCCATACGCCTCAGGTATGGATACACCCAGCAAGCCCTGTTCGCCTGCTTTGTCTAACAGGGAAGGCATTAAGCCCGGTTCCAGATCATCAATACGCTCAATAATGGGAAGCACTTCGGTGGAAACAAAAGAGGTACACATTTCCATGATCATCTTTTGTTCCTCGCTGAAATCTTCAGGTGTAAAAATGTCTCCCGGCTGGCTTTCCCTGATGATCCATTCACCACCTTTTAATACAGCAGGGGCTGGCGCTACAGTGCTCATACGTTAATTTTTTTATGTTAAGCAATAATGAATATTTTCTTATTTCAGATTATCATACACTCTTTGTAAAACAGACTTGCATGTTTCTATCTCTTCGGCAGATACAGCAATAAGCGCTTCATTAAGGGTTTGATTGGCCATATCCATCGTTTGATCCCTGAGCACGGCAGCGGTTTCACTTAAATAGATACGATTGATGCGCCGGTCTTCCTGTGAAGCAACCCGTTTTACCAATTGCTGTTTTTCCAAATTATCTACCAGCCGCGTAATGCTGGGCTTATCCCTGAACGTGGCACTGCATAATTCCTGCTGGCTGAGCCCGTCCTGCTTCCACAAATGATATAGAACGCTCCATTGCTCAATAGTAATATCTATGCCGTGCTGTTTAAAATTTTTTTGCAGCCGCCTTGCAATAGCCGTCGAAGCCACGCCTGTTATAAAACTGTATAATTCGCCTCTTTTAAATTGGTTGCCGGACATATAGTTAGTTATGCAACTAATTCAAAATTATGCTTTCTTCCCCAAATTATCGCATCATTCTTCAGCATTTAAACTAATAAGGAGTATAAGATTACATTTATCTTACTGCAGTAATTAATTACGTAACCGGAGTGGGATAACTCCATAATTCCTTTTTATTTTAAAACAATATTTATCTGAGGTTTATCATAAATAACTGTATGTATTAGAGCATTAACATATTTTTTTCAAAGTATTTAACATTATTTTATAAATCACTAAATATTTGCAATAACTTTATATGATCTACTACACACTATTATTTTATTACTAAAACTACTGTTTTATGGGAGTATCCTGTTTATTGGGATGGCAAACGGCCATACTCAGAAGCCCTTGCCAGGCTATTAAAAGAAGTTTTTTTTCACTTTTATTCATTTGTTTTATTTCACCTCAATTATTTTCACAGAGCCGGGTAGTTACCGGAAAGGTTACTGATGATGCCGGCGCTCCTGTTGCCAATGTAACCGTGGCTGAAAAAGGAACCAACCAGGTTGTGCTAACCAATGAAGAGGGAAATTTTTCTATTACGGTTACAAAATCCAATGCTATTTTGGTATTTAGCTCGGTGGGTTATGAAACAGTTGAGCAATCAACAGCTAATGGTTCTGTTGTGAATATCAGCTTAAAGCAATCTGTTAGCGGTTTAGATGAAATTGTGGTAACAGCATTAGGCATCAAGCGGGAGAAAAAAGCGTTGACTTATGCTTCGCAAACGGTTGGCGGCGATGAGATCAGGAAAGCATCCAACATCAACTTTATGGATGCTTTGAGTGGTAAAGCTGCCGGTATAGATATTAAAATAAGTGCCTCCGGGGCAGGAGGTTCTACCAAGGCTGTATTAAGAGGGAATAAATCTATTACGGGGCTCAGCGAAGCACTATATGTGATTGATGGTATCCCGATGGTGAATAATAAAGGAGGACAACCGGGATCATATGGGGGTGTAGACCAGGGGGACGGGCTTTCTGCAGTGAACCCGGAAGATATTGAGAGTGTTAACATTCTTCGGGGTGCTAATGCATCTATATTGTACGGCAGCCTGGGCGCTAATGGTGTAATTTTGATCACTACGAAAAAAGGGAAAGCAGGAAGAGCAATTGTTAACCTTAGTTCCAGCACTGTTTTTGACCAGGCGTCTAACCTTCCTGATTTTCAATATGAATATGGCGCTGAAGGGGCCTCCGTATATAATTGGGCTACTACAAAAGGAAACTACCAGAATGGCTATATCAAAGATTTCTTTCAAACCGGTATTACCGCTGCCAATTCGGTTTCAATAGCCGGGGGTAATGATAAAACAACGGCTTATTTCTCCTATACTAACACTTATGCCAAAGGGATAATGCCTACGAATACCTATAATAGAAATAATATCTCTTTTAATCAGTCTACCAAGTTATTCAATGATAAAGTAACAATAAGCTCTAATGTGATGCTCTTAAGTGAAGTATCACATAACCGTCCCGGTGCAGGATATTATAATAATCCGCTTACCGGATTATATCTTTTCTCGCGTCAATTGGATTTTGATTATTATAAAAATAACTACCAGGTATATGACAGCTCCAGGAATTTGTATAAAATGAACTGGTACTCTACAGAAGAAAAACAGAACAATCCGTATTGGGAAATCTATAAAGACCCAAAGCTGGCTAAAACAAACCGTTTAATAGCCAGTGTAAAGGCGTCTTATGACATTGCGAATCATCTAAGATTTGAAGCAAAGGCAAATATTGATTATGCCAATAAACTGTTTGATAACCGGTATGCTGCAGGCGGAAACTCTGTAAGTGTTAGTTCTACAGGGTCCTGGAACTATTTAAAATATACTGATCAGTCGCTTTATACAGATGGGATACTCTCTTACAACAACACATTTGGCGACCTGAGTCTTACAGCGCTTGCCGGTCTCGTTTATCAGGAAACTATATTTAGGGATGGCATGAGTTTCTCAAATGGTACCATTCCTTTACAATATCCCAACTTTTTTACTTTTGCCAACTTACCATATAATCTGGTAACACCCCAGACCTACGGGGGAAGAGTTGTGAAGCAAGGAGCTTTAGGCAACATTCAACTGGGATACAAGGATATGCTTTTTTTAGACCTATCCGGGCGTAATGACTGGGCTTCCACCCTGGCACTTACAGGTAACCAGTCTTATTTCTATCCGGCGGTAGGTATTACCGCTATTATCAGCGATATGGTTAAAATGCCGGAAGTTATTTCCTTCTTAAAACTAAGGGCTTCGTTAACACAAACAGCCAATGAAGTACCTTTTAATGTAGTAAACCCCCTGAATGTTATTGGCGGAGCCGGTGGCCCTCCTTTTCCACAGGGAATTGGTGGTATTAACTATAACTCTCAAACGCCATTTACAGATTTAAAACCCGAAAAAATTACGAGTAACGAATTCGGTACAGAAATGAAGTTCTTCAATGGAAGGCTCGGGCTAGATTTCACTTATTACAGTGATGTTAGCACCAACCAATTTCTTACCGTGCCTGCTCTTGCGGGCTCCGGATATACAATCAGATATATTAATGCCGGAAAGATCACCAACAAGGGTTTTGAACTTACAGTAAATGCCCAACCGGTGAGATATGCCAATTTCCAATGGAATACGTCGGTTAACTTGTCGCAGAACAAGAACAAGATCATAGACCTTGTCACCGACAATCCTGATTATATCTACTACAACAATAATGATGATGAGGGGTTCACTTCCCTGATCAAGGCAGGCGGGTCTTTTAATGATGTATGGATATATGGATTCAACAGGAATGAGGCCGGGCAAATCATCCTTGATGGCAATGGAGTGCCAACAAAGGCAGGTACCCGCATGAAGGTGGGTAATGCGAATCCCGATTTTCTTTTAGGATGGAATAATAATTTCAATTATAGAAGCTTCTTCCTAAATATACTTGTTAATGGTAAGTTTGGAGGAGTAGCTTTTTCAAAAACCGAAGCATTCCTCGATTCTTATGGCGTAAGCCAAAGAAGCGCAGATGCCAGGGCTTCCGGCACCATACCTATTGATGCTGTACAAGGAACTAATAAAGTGACTTCTATTGACCCTGTTCTTTATTATTCTACTATTGGCGACAGGAATAAGATCATGGAACCGTACATTTTTTCCAGGACGAATGTAAGGCTAGCACAGTTTGTATTGGGGTATAATATACCGGTACGCCCAAATACATTCCTTAAAGATGCATCGGTTTCTTTGATTGGAAGAAACCTTTTCTTCTTCTATAAAAAGGCTCCCTACGATCCAGAACAGGTAATGAGTACAAACAACGCAAGCCAGTCGAACGAGGTGTTTAATGTTCCAGCAACAAGATCGTATGGCATAACCTTAAAAGCTACTTTATAATTTTATAAAATAATTGGTATGAAAAAAATAATTATTACGATACTGATCCTGAGTGTCTTCGGGTCTTGTACCAAAGATTTCGAAAGCATAAATCAGAATCCGAATCAGATTTCAAAAGAAGGGTTACTCCAGGATAATAATCTGCTGGGAGCGTCATTCAAGAACATTATGTTCAATTTATTCGGGCACCAGATTGAGGAAGATCTTTGTTATGATTCCTGGATGGGATATATGAATACACCAACCGATTTCGTTGGAAATGTAAATAATACTACCTACTATATTCGTTGGAATTCTTATTGGAGTCGTATCTATGGAAGCGTAATGGCTCCAACAAGGACAGTGATCCAATATTCAGAAACATACGATAAAGCATTATTCGCGGACTGGGCAAAATTGATGCAGATACTTGGTATGTCAAAACTTACTGCTGTTCATGGCCCGGTGATCTACTCCAATTATGGCTCAACAGAAAATTCTATTCTTTACGATAAAGAATCAGATTTGTATAATACCTTTTTTGCACAGTTGGATGTCATTCAAAATAATTTTGCAGCAAATAAAGATGAAAACCAATTTTTCGCCTTTGACCCAAGCTATTCAGGTAGTATTCCCCAATGGATGAAAGTGGTAAATTCTCTTCGGTTAAGACTGGCTATACGCTTATCAAAAATAGCGCCTGATCTTGCTAAAGAACAGGGTGAGAAAGCGCTGAATGATCCGGCAGGGTTAATCGAATCTAATGCGGACAATTTTTGGGTTTCATTGTTAGGCAATATAATGCCAGTGGCACAAATTTGTTACCAGTGGGATGACACCCGCATGGGAGGGGTAATTGAATCTTTTATGGCTGGCTATAATGATGGAAGGGCTGCGAAAATGTTTGAACCCGCTGCCAGCATATCACCCAATACGTTACCCGCCGACCCTAATCACCCTTCTTTTCCATTTAAGGGGATTCGTAATGGCGCTTTTTGCGGTACGACCAAACCCTTTATGCTTCAATACTCAAAAGTTAGCAATGACTTTAATTCGGTTCAAAGCCGAAGGGCTTTCACCGCTTCTGAAGTGGCCTTTCTTAAAGCAGAAGCAGCCCTCCGCGGCTGGGCGGGAGCCGGAGATGCGAAAGAAAATTATGAAAATGGCGTAAGGCTTTCTTTTGCAGACTGGGGTGCAGGTGGAGTTGACGCTTACCTTGCCGATAATACCAGCAAGCCATTGAATTATGTTGATCCCGCAGATGCGAGGAATAATTTTACACAGCCTTCTACAGTAACCATTGCCTGGAATGATGCAGATAATAATGAGTTGAAATTGGAAAAGATAATTACGCAAAAGTACCTGAATACATTTACTAATACGCTGGAAGCCTGGGTTGATTTCAGGAGAACAGGTTATCCCAAAATTCCGCATGTTGCTAAAAACGACAGCAGTCCCGATTGGGGAGTTATACCGGCAGACCAGTGGATCAAAAGAATGCCATTCGTTGATGCCGAAAGAACCAGTAATGCCGCCGCTGTTGCTGATGCTGTAACTAAAATGGGTTCCGGAGCTAAAGATGATATCGCTACCCGCCTGTGGTGGGATACAGGTGGTCCTAATTTTTAATTTTGATTCAATATCATAAAAAGGAGGCTGTCTCTAATTTTTGGGGACAGCCTCTTTTATTATGGAACGTTAGTTTTGTAGTCGTGCCGGGGTCTCATCTTCCACGTAGTTGCCGGCTGTAAAAACCCCGCCGGGAGAACTATTTTCTTTGTTACTTTTTTGCGGAAAAAAGTAACACCCGCCTGAATGACTTCAGTCGGGCAG
>CAYVEI010000084.1:0-18049 GCA_964450515.1 uncultured Terrimonas sp.
TACCAAACATACGTTGCCACTGCACCTCCGTTTAGTGTAGCGGAAACCCATTTACTGTTATATTTTATACTAAATGACCGGGGCTGATCTGTTTCATTTAAAACGATCAGCACTGTTTTCCCATCTGTATTTTTAAAAGCTGCATTAGGTAAATCATTAAGATTGTTGGAAGCAACGCGGACTGCACCCGGCCGAACGAATTTTGACGCATGGGCAATAATATAATAAGCAGGATTTCGTGTAACCATATTTCCTTCTATGGTAAGCGCGCCCAAACATTGGGTGCAGCCACCGGGCGTGTAGGGTTCAAGGTTAGTATCGGCAGCCAGGTTCCATTCCAAGGCCACGCGGCACCAGTTGCGCATAGCGCCGATAATTACATTTTTAATGTGCCAGTTGAGATCGCCTTTTATATTCCCCGGCGCGCCTATCCATTGCTCCGTAAAATAAAGATGCTTATCCGGGTACGCTTTGTGTAACTGCGCTAAAGTATCAATATTACCACCGTACAAATGAAAGGCGGCGCCATCCACATATTGCGCAGCACCGGCATCCTTATAAATCGTAACCGGGTAATCGGGCCGGTCTGCATTGTGGTCGTACACGATGATTTTAGTATTGATACCTGCCGCTTTAAATGCAGGACCGAGGCTTTGCTTTATAAAAGCGGCCTGCTCTTCTGCCTGCATCAGCAGGCTGGGGTTGTTGCCCGGGTGCAACGGCTCATTCTGTACCGTAACGGCATCAATGGTTATACCCTCAGCCTTCATTGCCTCGATATATTTCACAAAATATTTCGCGTAAGCATTATAATACGCCGGTTTCAGGCTCCCGCCAATTGAATTATTACTGGTTTTCATCCACGTGGGTGGCGACCAGGGGGAGCCCAGTATTTTAATAGCAGGATTGATGGCCAGTATTTCTTTTAATACCGGGATGAGATGCACTTTGTCGGGCGCAATGCTGAATTTTTCCATCTGCTCATCTGTTTGTCCTGCCGGCAGATCATCATAAGAAAACACCCGGTCATCCAAATCGGAAGCGCCAATGCTTACGCGCAGGTAGCTCACACCAATATTATTGCCACCCGTTGCAAATAATTCTTTTAACAGGGCAGCCCGGCCTGCGGCATCCATATTATGGAGATGCATGGCGCTACCTCCCGTTAAAGTATAACCGAAGCCGTCAACGGTTTGAAAGGTTGCTGAATCATCCACATCAATAACTGCGTTTGCATCCGGTACGTTATCTGCAAATAACAAGGCCGCCGGCTGTTCTTTAAAAAGGATACCGGCATCGGGGTCGGTAAGCCAAACGGTGGCTTCAGCTTTTAAGGTGCCTGCATCTTCGTTACGTTCACCAGGATTTGTTTTGCAGCCTGAAGCCATTATTAACAACAGCATGCAAGGCAGAAGAGGTTTGGTCATATCTTATCTTTTAATAAAGCTATTCGTTTAAATGGGCAAATATTTTACTATTAAAATCTGTCAGGTCTGCCAGGCACAGAACCTTGCTGCAGACCTGGCAGGTTAGTAGCCCGGGTTTTGCGTAAGCCTGGGGTTACGGTCTATTTCATTCTGGGGCACGGGAAACAACAACCGGAATTCCTGTATCGGGTAATTGAGCGGTTCGTTGTTTGCTTTCTTTGCATTTCGCATTACTTCAAGTGTCCGGCCGGTACGCTGCAGATCGAACCAGCGGTAACCTTCAAATGCCAGCTCTAACTGGCGCTCTTTTTCAATAGCCAGCCGCAGATCGGCCTGCGTGGTGGCAGTAGTATTGGCTAAACCCACCCTGTTCCGGATCTTATTCAAATAAAACTGTGCGCCGGAAGCATCATCCAACTGGTTAAGTTCCGTTAATGCCTCTGCTTTTAACAAAAGTATATCGGCAAAACGGTAAATTATAAAATTACTTACATCTCCGCCGCGTACTTTATTGATCAGGGGAAGGTTATTCATCGGCCAATACGGGTCAACCCATTGCCCCGAATAATCTACCCACTGTATAGCGCTGTTAAACCGCACATCATCGCCTTCCGCTTCAAAAGCCCTCACCAGGTCGTGTGAAGGCGTGTTGAACTTCGGCCAGCCACCACCGATATACATATCTTTGATCCATAGCCCGTAGGTTCCGCTTCCCCAGCCTTCATAGGTGATTTCCCAGATAGACTCCGCTGAATTTTTATGCTGCCCGTCAAATAAATAATCGTAATCAGGGAGTAAAGCATAGCCGTCTGCAATAACAGCATCACAATACTGGTTCACTTTATCCCAGTCGTGCGGCTCAACAGTGGCATATACTTTAGCCAGCATGGTATTCACAATTCCCTTGCCTATAATTTGTTTAAGCGGCGTTTGGCTGGTAGGGCGCACGTTGGCAACTGCAAATTCCAGGTCAACGATAATGCTGTCGTACACAACAGCCACAGGCGACCGTGGTATGGCAACCGATTCAAAAATGGTTTTGGTATTGGTGGTTACAATGGGTTGCAATATCAGCGGCACATCTCCCCACAAACGTACCAGGTCAAAATAATTAATGGCCCTTAATGCCCTCGCTTCTCCCAGTATCTGGTTTCTTCTTTCGGTAGTTAAGGCCGCATCGGTAGCTTTGGATACCTTATCAATGGTTTCATTCAGCTTACCAATGGAAGTATATAACCTGCTCCAGTTCCTTTCAACGTTTCCATTTAAAGAATTAGTAGTAAACAAATCTATGGCATGGTTGGCAGGGTTATCACTGCCCGCATAGGCATTATCAGCCATGGCATCGCCGTTGGTCGTGCGGTCAAAAGCCCAGTATTCTTCCCCATCCCAGTACATATCATTATACGCTCCACTTAACAACTGTTCAGCTTCCGTTGCGGTAATGCTTCCCCCTGCATTGGGATCCTCAATGGTTGAGGCGTCAATTTCGCCAATGGGTTTTTTGTCAAGCACTTTGCTGCAACCGGTAATGAACAAAGTCATTATTGCCAGCAGGCAGCTACAATTTATTAATTTCTTTTTCATCGTTATTTTTTTAAATAATTGCTGCAAACAATTATTATTAAAGAATAGGATCATGCTGTTAGAATGTTACATTCAGGCCTATAATAAATGCCTTAGACTGCGGATACGCGCCATAATCAATGCCCTGCGCAATATTCTTTACATTGCTGTTGCCGTCATTTCCATACGTGCTTACTTCCGGATCGAAGCCGGTGTATTTGGTAAAGGTTAAAACATTCTGACCCGTTACATACAACGAAGCATTACTGATGGCCATTCGCCTGAGAAAATCACTGTTGAACCGGTAGGACAGTGTAATGGCTTTCAAACGCAGGTAAGAACCATCTTCCAAGAAACGGCTTGAGATATAAGTGTTGGCCACATCGTTACGGATAGCCCTGGGCACATCCGTGATATCGCCCGGTTTTTGCCACCTGTTTAATGTTACTGTTGTTTGATTACGCGAATCATACATGCCCTCTGTTTCTATCCTTGCCCCGTTAAATATGCTGTTACCCTGTGAGCCCTGGAAGAAAACAGACAGATCAATATTTTTAAAGCTTACCGTATTGGTCATGCCATAAATAAAGTCGGGCTGCGCGTTCCCGATAAAAGTACGGTCGCCGGGGTTGATCTCGCCGTTCTTATCCCTGTCTTCATACTGTACATTGCCGGTTTGCGGATCAATGCCGGTTGCCACATATCCATAAAAAGACCCGAGCGGGTAACCCGCTTTCACTAAGGAAGCATTACCCCGCTGGTAAATATCACCCGAAGGGATCTGTACATTCGGGTCATCGCCCAGGTTCAGCACCTTATTGCGGTTGAAGCCCATATTAAAATCCGTATTCCAGTTCCAGCTCTTACCTTTTATATTTTGGGTGGAGATATTAAATTCAAAACCTTTGTTCTCCATATCGCCCACGTTCAGGGAAATATAATCCAGTCCTGAAGTATTGGGAATAGGCATTCTCACCAGCACATCTTTGGTTTTTTTCCGGTACCAGTCTGCTGTGAACGCTATACGGGAATCCAGGAATGTTATATCCAGCCCTATGTTTACAGAAGTTGTTTTTTCCCAGGTCAGGCTTGGGTTAGCAAAATTTACCAGTGTTAGATCGCCGGTAACCGGGTTCTTATAATACCGTTTCATGTAATCGTAATTGCCAATACCTTCCTGGTTACCATTCATACCCCATCCTGCACGCAATTTTAGCTCCTGGATATTGTTTACGTTCTCAAAAAAATTTTCGGAAGATATGCGCCATCCTGCCGAGAACGAGGGAAATATACCTGTTCTGTTGTTTTCAGGAAATTTTGAAGAAGCATCGGCACGGAGATTACCCGTAAAAAGATAACGGTTGTCGTATTCATAGGTTATACGCGCAATGCCCGACACCAATCCCCATTCCGTTGCATACCCCGATGTATCGGGCTTATTGCGTGCATGTTCCAGAATGTAATCAATGCCTTTGGCGGCGGTATCGCGGCCGAACTTGCCTGTATTAATGCCGGCAGGGTCATAGCGGGAGGTTTGCGTGGTAAAGCCTGCCATTGCCGAAAAGTTATGCAGCCCCAGCCGTTTGGTATAGGTAAGCGTTTGTTCCGTAAGCCAAACCGTTTCCTTCGATTTGGTACGCCCGGCTGTGCCTTCCTGCTGGCGGCCATAGATCGTTAAAAAAGGATCGAGGATATTATAGCTATATCCATCTGTATAATCCAGCCCAAGCAATGATTTGAACGTTAGCCCGGGCATCAGTCTTACTTCCGCGCTGAAGTTTCCCAGGAACCGGTTATCCCTGTTCCGCGACTTTGATCCCTCAATAGCGCCCAGTGGGTTTTCCCAACCCGAGTTCGGGTTAATACCGATCGTGCCGTCGGGCGCATATTTGGGAACGGTGAATGGCGTTGTAAGTGCAGATAATACCACACCGCCTCTCGAGGAGCTGGCATTATCGGTTACATCCCTGCTTACCGCGTTGGAAAAGCTCAGGTTGGTGGAAAGTGTTAACCACGAAGTTGTTTTGTGGGTTAAATTGGCCCTGCCGGTGAACCGCTTAAAATAGGCGGGTTTGATCATCCCGGTTTGATCCATATAACCCAGCGAGAAATACTGCTTAAACTTATCGGTACCACCCGAAAGCGACAACTGGTAATTTTGTTCCACACCTGTACGAAAAACCTCATCGGGCCAATTCACATTATTGGCAGCTACCACCTCATCTGTAATTATATTGTCGTCATAGGCTTCGTTGATCAGCGCCTGGTATTGCTTTCCGTTTAATACATCTAATGTATTGGTGGGTTTGGAAAAGCCTACATACGTATTTAGTCCCAGCTTCATTTTTTTGCCGCTTCCCTTTTTAGTAGTAATCAATACCACCCCGTTAGCTGCTCTTGCTCCATAGATTGCTGCCGAAGAAGCGTCTTTGAGGATAGACATGGTTTCAATATCCGTTGGGTTGATGGAGCTGATGTCGGTAGTGGGTACCCCATCTACCACATATAAAGGATCATTTCCGGCACTAATGGAATTGGCGCCGCGTATGCGAACCGTCATGCCCACACCGGGTTTGCCCGAAGGCTGCACTACCTGCACCCCCGCGGCCTTTCCCTGGATGGCCTGGGCGGCATTTATTACAGGGCGGTCGGCTATGTCTTTGGCAGATACGGTAGAAACCGCTCCCGTTATATTTTTTTTGCTCTGGCTTCCATATCCCACCACTATAATCTGGTCTAATTGCCTGTCTGAAGGCGTTAACTGCACATCAACCACATTCCTGCCTTTTACCTCAACTTCCATATCATTATACCCGATATAGGAAAGCACCAGCACCGCATTTTCTTCAGCCGTAACAGCATATGTGCCGTTATTATCGGTAGCCGTTCCTGTTGTGGTATTTTTTACCTGAACAGTAACACCCGCCAATGCTTCCCCGCTGGCCCCGGTTACTTTTCCGGTAATGCGTATGGGCTGATTTGGCCTGTTACCCGCCAGTACCACTACAAGATTATTATCCAACAGCCTGTACGTAAGATCGGTATTTGAAAATAAAACGCCCAGTGTTTCCGCCAGGGAAGCATTCTCTACCTGAATGTTAACTTTTTTCTTCAGGTCTGCCAGGTCATAATTGTATAAGAACCTGAACTGTCCTTCTTTTTCAATTTTGTGAATGGCTTTGCTGATCGCTGTTTGTTGAAGGTTAAGCGTAATGTTACCCTGGCTGTACACCTTAGCCTGTATTTGGCTAAAGCTAAGTATGATCAGCAAAAAAGACAGCTTCATAACGATCAGGAATTTAATAAAAGAGGTAACCGTTGCATGGCTTCGCAGCAGTTTGTTTTTTTTCATACATTTATGCTTTAAGGTTAATAAATAAGAAACCTTACCACATGCCAGTGCGTATAAGTGTTTCTGTATTATCCGGGCGGGGAATGTTAGCGCATTTCCCGTTCTTTTTTTTAAAAGATCAGTTCCTGTATATTTCTATTTCATTGTGATTGATTTTAAATTGAAAATTATTGGTGAGCTGCAACGCCAGTAAGGCCTGTTGTATGGTTTCGTGCTCAAAAATGCCCTTAAACCGGTAATGCAGTAAATTTTCATCCAGGATATTGATCTTTACATCGTACCATCTTTCCATTTTATCGGCCAGTTGCCTGAAGGTGTCGCCCTCAAAAATGAGCTTGTTATAGATCCACGAAGTTTCAGCTATCAGGCTATCGGCCTTGTTTTGGGGCAATGGGGCTACAGCAATATCACGCTCTGCTGTATACGCTTTCTTTTTATCCCTGCTATTGGCAGCGCCCGGCTGCGGCAGTGTATTTTTTACTTCTTTGCTGAACACCAGCTTTTCGTTGGGATGAAGAATGATGCCGGGAGATGAAGGATCATTTTTACGCATTACTTCAATCATACCCCTGATCAGGGTGGCTTCAATTGTAGCATCCGCGGGGTACGATTTTACATTGAAAGAAGTGCCCAGCACCTTAACATCAATTCCTGAAGTATGTACTATAAACGGCCGGCTGCTGTCTTTTACCACGTCAAAAAAAGCTTCCCCTTCCAGCAGCACTTCACGACTGCTGCTTTTAAAGTTGCTTTTGTAAGTAAGCCTGCTATCCGCATTCAGCCACACTTTGGTTCCGTCCGGCAGCATCATGGTTTTCCTGCTGCCTTTTTTAGCCACTACTTCACTCATCATAGCGGCATGGGTACCGGTTTTTATATCTTCTTTCAGGTAAAAAGCATATATCCACGTTAGCCCGCCAATAATGAGCGCCGCGGCGGCAGCGTATATCCATCGTTTCCATTGTTTGCGCGGGGTTTCATAGCGGCATGCTTCCTGCATCACCCCCTGCTTGTCTGTATTTTCGCCCGGATGAGCGGACGAATATAGAATGCGTTTAAATATTTCCTGTGAGCTTTTATCACTTATTGGAAACTCTGCTGCCCCCTGTTCCCAGTATGCAGCAAGCATATCATATATATATACGTCATTAAAATGTTCTCCTAAAAGCTCATGAAGGTCACGCAATTCATCGTCAGTCGCCTCTCCTGCCAGTTTACGTGCTATCAATAAGTATATGCGGTCGTTTTGTTGCATGAAATAATAGCTGTGGTTAATAAATAAGACAGGTAAATAAAGTACATCTACTAAAGGAACAAAATAAATTTTCCGGGAAGCAAAATGGCGGACTATCCCTGCGGGATTATTCTTTAAATTTCAATCCCCCGAAGGAAGCAATGGGGAAATCAATATCTGAGCGAAGCCGGGTCATTATTTTTTTAACGGCAATTGCCATCTGCGCATCAATTGTATTGATAGAAATATTAAGGATATCGGCCACTTCCCTGTATTTGAGTTTATCTTCTCTTACCAGCTTAAAAATTATTTTACAACGGGGAGGGAGCGCTTCCACGGCATGCTGAATCTTTTTATATAGCTCAGCAGTGATCATCAATGTTTCAGGAGAGTTGATTTCCGCTACTTCAATATCAATATGATCAAAAGGCTGTGTAATGTTTTCTTTGGACTTTGTAGCGAGGAAATTGAGTGACGTGTTTTTCGTAGCCGTATATAAATACACTTTAATATTACGTATATCAGTAAAATTTTTCCGGGTTTTCCATATTTTTATAAACACGTCTTCTACAACTTCTTCCGCAGCTTCTTTGGTTTTTACAATAGCAAAAGCAAAATAATACAGTTTCTTATAGAAGCAGTCGTACAGTTTTTTAAATGACTGCTCATTGCCGGCAGCAATCTGGTGCATTAACTGCACAGGTACACTTGTAATATCACTACGGCTATCCATAAAAGCAATCCCCTGAATGAGGCAAACAATGATAAAGCATTATACCCAAATGACAAGATACCCGGTATATATGCTGCGTATGCGTAAGTTACAGAAAAAAGCGCTGAATGGTAAAGGGAGGCTGCTACCGGGTGTTCAGCTTATCATTTTGTTTATGCCTTTGCGCATCGCGGAGCGTTTTCTTTTCGAAATTCTTTTGCAGGGCTGCGGTTAAGTTCACCCCTGTTTGGTTGGCCAGGCAGAGCAAAACCCATAATACATCGGCCATTTCATCACCCAGGTCCTTTCCTTTATCGCTTTCCTTAAACGACTGTTCTCCGTATGAGCGCACCATCAATCTTGATAGTTCTCCTACCTCTTCCATTAAGATTCCCAGGTTGGTGAGTTCGCCAAAATAGCGTACGCCCGTTGTTTTAATCCATTCATCTACCTGTTGCTGGGCCTGCTGCAATGTTATTTCCATAAAGAGAGATGTATTAAAGTCTAAAGGTATTAAATCTCAAATTATTAACTCCCGGACGTTAAACAGATGAAATAGCCTAAATTTGCCATCCTTTTCATTTTTATTCAAACTACAATGGCAAATCAATTATTCGATTTTGGATTAATTGGGTTAGGCGTTATGGGACGCAACCTGTTATTAAATATGGCCGATCACGGCTTTGCGGTAATAGGATACAACAGGAGCCCGCAAAAGGTTACGGAATTAGAGAGCGAAATTGTTCCGGGTACTACCGTAAAGGGTACCTCCGATCTTAAAGTAATGGTAAATGCCCTTAAACTGCCCCGGAGGATAACGCTGCTGGTACAGGCCGGCAAACCGGTAGACGATGTGCTTAATGAGCTGATCCCCCTGCTTGATAAAGGCGATATTGTAATAGATGGCGGCAACTCGCATTATACCGATACCCTGCGCCGTGTACAATATATGCAGGAAAAAGGCTTTCATTTTATGGGAATGGGTGTTTCAGGAGGCGAAGAAGGCGCAAGAAGAGGCCCCAGCATTATGCCCGGCGGCGACCCCGAAGCCTACCAGCATGTAAAACCTATGCTGGAAGCTGTTTCGGCCAAGGTAAACGGTGAGCCCTGCGTAGCGCACCTGGGTAAAGGCGCGGCAGGACATTATGTAAAAATGGTGCACAACGGCATTGAATACGGTATTATGCAGCTCATAAGCGAAGTATACGATGTGCTGCACCGCGGCTATGGATTGAGCAATGACGAGCTGCATGAAGTATTTAAACAATGGAATGACGGCGAACTGCAGTCTTTCCTGGTGGAAATTACGCGTGATATATTTTTGAAGAGTGACGATAAGACCGGTAAGCGCCTGGTAGATGTGATCCTGGATAAGGCCGGCTCCAAGGGAACAGGTAAATGGACGTCGCAGGATGCAATGGACCTGGGCATAGCCATTCCTACCATTGACATTGCCGTGAGTATGCGTAATCTTTCTGCGCTCAAACACGAAAGGGTAACCGCTGCTGCCGTATATCCTTCCCGCATTAAAATAACGGGAGTGTCTAAAGAAGACATTATTCAGCAGGCAAGGGAAGCCCTGTTTTTTGGAACCATGATCAGCTATGCCCAGGGGCTGGCGCTGTTATTTGTGGCTTCTAAAGAATATGATATGGATATCCCGCTTCCGGAGGTAGTAAAAATTTGGAGGGGGGGCTGTATCATCCGCTCTACCCTGCTGGAAGTATTTTACCAGGCTTATGCCGGCAACCCCGAACTTTCCAATATTTTATTAGATAGTCATATTGCCGCCTTACTGGAAAGCAGAACAGCCAATACCCGTAAGCTTATTGGCACGGCTGCGCAGGCAGGTATTCCTGTTGCCGCGCTGGCGGTATCCTTAGGTTATTTTGATGCCTACCGCAGTGCTGTAATGCCTACCAACCTGATCCAGGCCCAGCGCGATTTTTTTGGCGCTCATACCTATCAGCGTATTGACGAAGAAGGGATATTTCATACTAACTGGCAATAACGCACCGGTGTTTAAAAAAATAAAGAAACGAAATCCCGGATTCCGGGCTCCGGTGTTTTTTATTTATTGTTAAGCGGTTACTCATATTACAATTACATGCAATCAACTATTTCAGGCACGCAAAATCATAAGCGCCCGCCTTCTTCACTGATCTTTATTTTTGGGGGAAGCGGCGATCTTAACCTCCGTAAGCTTACCCCGGCATTATATAACCTGTTCTTAGATGAATGGATGCCCGAAAAGTTTGGCATCGTGGGCATTGGAAGAAGTGAATACAACGATGACAAGTACAGGACACATTTGCTGGAAGGCATTAAAAAATTCTCCCGCCGCAAGGGAGAGGAAAACGGCGACTGGCAAAATTTTGCAGCGCATATCAGCTACCTGCAAATGGATGCTGAAGACGAAGCAGCGTACACCAGGATATCCGATATAGTAAAAGAAAGGGAGGCGACTTTCGGCGAACACCCGAACGTTATTTTTTACCTGGCCGTGGCACCCCAACTGGTGCCCGACATTGCCGCCAAACTGGGGCCATTGAATATTTGTGCCGATACCAGGTGTACCCGTATTGTTATTGAAAAGCCTTTTGGTCACAACCTGCAAAGCGCCAGGGAGCTGAACCATTTGCTAAGCACTATGTTTGATGAAGACCAGATATTCCGTATTGATCATTACTTAGGTAAGGAAACGGTACAGAATATTTTGGCCCTGCGTTTTGCCAACGCCCTGTTTGAACCGATATGGAACCGCAACTATATTGAAAATGTGCAGATCACCGCTGCCGAAACAGTGGGAGCCGAAAGCAGGGGCGCCTATTATGAAAAATCGGGCGCCCTGCGCGACATGGTGCAAAACCACATGCTGCAACTGATGTGTATGGTGGCCATGGAAGCGCCGGTTTCCTTTGACGCCAATGAGATCCGTAATAAAAAGGTAGATGTGCTGAATGCTATTCGTAAAATAGATCATGCCAGTGTGCAGGATTACGCAGCAAGGGGGCAATATGGTGAAGGATGGATGAAGGGAGAGAAAGTAGCAGGCTACCGGCAGGAAAAAAATGTGAACCCGCAGTCGGATGTGGAAACCTTTGCTGCCTTAAAGTTTTATATTGATAACTGGCGCTGGCAGGATGTTCCTTTTTACGTGCGTACAGGCAAGCGTATGCACAACAAGAGTACTATCATTACCTTGCAATTTCGCCCGGCGCCTAACTTTGCTTTTCCGCCTGAAGCAGCCAATACCTGGCGGCCCAACAGGCTTACCATTAGCATACAACCTGAAATGGATATCCGTATCCGCTTCCAGGCCAAGCGGCCGGGGCAGGATATGACCCTGAGCCCTGTGGATATGATCTTCAACTATGATGAGGCTTACGACGAGCATGAGCCCGAAGCGTATGAAACGCTTTTATTAGATGTAATGGAAGGCAACGCCACTTTATTTATGCGGGTAGACCAGGTGGAAGCCGCGTGGAAGATTATTATGCCGATATTAGAAACATGGGAGGCCCGCCCGCCGGTTGACTTCCCCAATTATGCTCCCGATTCCTGGGGACCGGAAGACGCCGAAGCGCTGATTGCCAGGGATGGGTTTAACTGGGTAACGCTGCCGCCACCGCATGAGGAGTAAGATAATGTGAGAAATGTGGAAATGTGCTAATTTGAAAATGGGGGGTGGGTACCGGTTACAAGTTGCACGGAAGCACCATTAACCAAATAAAATTATTAAGTCCGAAGCCGGAAGTGCGAAAACCGAAGCGCAATGCATCTCAAATTATAAATTTCAAATCTCCATGCTTCATATACAAAAAAATCCTTCCGCCCTTACTGCTGCATTAGCGGAATGGATAACGCATACCATTGAAACTGTTTTGCAAAAGCAGAACAGGTTTACCTGGGTGCTTACAGGGGGCAATTCGCCCAAAGCCCTGTATGCGCTTTTGGCTACCAGTCCGTATAAAGAACGCATTGCCTGGGATAAGCTGCATATTTTTTGGGGTGATGAACGTGCCGTACCATTCAGCGATGACCGCAATAATGCAAACATGACCTATACGCATTTGCTGAATAAGGTTCCCGTTATTCCCGGGCAGGTACATGTAATGCGAACCGATATCAAGCCTGAACAATCGGCGGCGGAATATGAAAAATTACTGCAGGGGTATTTTGGGGCGGAAGGAAATAGTTTCGACCTGGTATTATCGGGTATGGGCGACGACGGGCACACGCTCTCTCTTTTCCCCGGCACGGAAGTGATTTATGAAAAAGCAGCCTGGGTGAAAGCATTTTATTTAGCTGCCCAGCAAATGTACCGGATCACGCTTACTGCTCCTATAGTGAACCGGGCATCATCGGTTGTGTTTTTAACTTTTGGGGCCAATAAGGCAAAAGCTTTATTTGAAGTGCTGGAAGGCAGGCCTGATACTGATCTTTATCCCTCACAAATTATACAGCCTGCTTCGGGTGAACTGCACTGGTTTGTTGATACGGCCGCAGCGGCTTTGCTGCAGGAGAAGCCCTGAGCAAACAATAAAATAATGGTGTTTTGTTAAACCTGCAACACGGTAAGCGAAACATTTCCCGGCACAACAAAAAGTTAAAATCATTTAACGATTTGTTTTAATACCAATCAATTACCTCCTCCTCCTGCATAAAACTGTATCTTTACCGCATCTCTCATATATCCCTTTTATCGCCTTAAACCAGGAACCCGTATGCACACAGCCCCTGTGCCTACCTATGGATTTAGCGGTGATCAGAAGTATTTGTATTGATGTACCAACCCAAAAATAAAGCATGAAATTTATTATACCATTGCTGGTTTTTATTGCTGTTTCTTTTGAAGCCAATGCACAGGACCCTGAGCAGTCAGCAGGCGACCATCTGCCCACCCTGCAGGGGATGAGATCGAACAGGATATACGGTAAGCTGGTAGATGAAAATTCGGGCAAAGGTATAGACGCCGCATCCGTACAATTATACCTGGCACATAAAGACAGCCTGTATGGCGGAATGCTTACCAAATCCAATGGCAATTTCAGCTTCTCCAATATTTCAACCGCATATGATTACAAGCTGGTTATTTCCGCATTAGGATATGAGCCCTTTGAACAGATCATTTCCGCTTCATCGGGCGGAAAAGGCCGGTTTGAGAAAGACCTGGGTAATATTACACTGCTTCCGGCTATCAAACAACTGGAAGGTGTAACGATAACGGCCACCCGGCCGGCGCTGGAAATGAATATAGACCGCAAAGTATTTAATGTGGCCAGGAGCTTAACCGCTACGGGCGGTACGGCTGTTGATGTAATGAAAAACATTCCTTCGGTTTCTGTTGATATTGATGGTAATGTGGAGTTGCGTAACAGTACCCCCCAGATATTTGTAGACGGCAGACCCACCATTCTTACCTTAGACCAGATACCTGCCGATCATATTGAAAAAGTGGAGCTGATCACTAACCCATCGGCAAAATTCGACGCTTCCACTTCGGGAGGGATCATTAACGTGGTATTGAAAAAAGAAAAGCGCTTCGGGTTAAATGGAATTGTGAGCGCCTCCGTTGGCGTACCCCGTGTACTCAACGGAAACCTCAGCCTGAATCTGCGCCAGGGCAAATTAAATTTTTTCATGAGCGGCGGTTACAACCAGTCTGGCGGTAAAGCAAAGGGAAAAACCCTGAGAGAAAATAAGCCGGGGGGTATTACCAGAGATTATTTCAATCAATATTCCGTTAACACCCGTTTCCGGAAATTCAGCTCCATCAATTTCGGGTTAGATTATTTTATGGATAACCGCAATACGCTTTCCATTACTCAGCGTTTTGGCGGGGGAAACTCAGAAAATGACGAAGTACAGGAACAGGAGTACCTCAACAACAGTAAGGTGGTGGAATATTATGGTAACCGCCTGGGCGACAGCCGCTGGGGATTTAACCGCAACAGCACCCGCGCCAGCTTCAAGCACACTTTTCCGCAGGAAGGCCGGGAACTTACCGCCGATATTACCTATAACTATGGTAAAGGCAGCTCTAATTCAACTATCCTTAACCGTTATTTTTATCCCGATGGACAGGAATATAAATCACCCGCCACGGTTAATAATGACGGAAGAAACAACAGCAACCAGCTTACTGTTGAAACAGATTATGTTCACCCTATAGGAGAGCATGCCAAATTTGAAACAGGATTAAGAGCCTATTTTAACAATTACGAAAGCTTTTTCAATGTTTTTGGATACGATAACGGACAGGAAACCAAGCTGCCATTAAGCAATAACTATGAATACACCGAAAATGTAAATGCCGTATACGGTACCTATTCGCAAAAGATGGGAACCTTCTCTTTTCAGGCAGGACTAAGGGCTGAGTATTCTAAATTTGACGGGCTGCTCATTGACAGTGCCTTCAAATTCGGGTACCAGTATCCCAAATCGCTCGGTAATATATGGAATGCCTTGTTCCCAAGCCTTTTTCTTACCCAGCAAATTGGGGAAGATGATGAGATACAGGTTAATTTTTCAAGGAGGATCAGGCGCCCCAATTTCTGGCAGTTGAATCCCTATATAGAGATCAATGACCCGGTTAACCTGCGGCAGGGTAACCCGCAATTGCAGCCGGAGTTCATTAATTCGTTTGAGTTCAACTACAGCAAGGGCTTTACAGGCGGTAATCTTTTAGGCGTTTTGTACTGGAGAAATAATCCAAAAGATATTACGCAATACAGCGATACCATAACCGCCGTTCAGTACGAGCAACTGCAAAATGCCGCGGTAGACCCCAATGCTATTCTGAATACCTGGGTAAATGCCAGCACCACCAACAGGTATGGCGCCGAGTTTACGCTGCAATATAAAGCAGGCACCAACTTCGACATTACGCCCAGCATTAATATGCAGTACAGGAAAGTAAATGCCCGTATTAATGATATTGACCTGAGCAACAAAGGCTTCAACTGGGATGCCAGGCTTACGGCCAACTATAAAATTAAAACGGAGGAAAAGCCGGTATTCAATAACCTGGCTTTCCAGGTAATGGGCAATTATGAATCGCCCCGGGTGATCCCCCAGGGGAAAAGGCTTTCTGAGTTCAGCGTTGATTTTGCCATACGCAAAGACCTTTTAAAGAACAACAGGGGCACCATTACTTTCGGCATCAACGATGTATTCAATACCAGGCGCTGGGGCACCATTTACGATACCGAAAACTTTTACCAGGATTCATACCGGAGATGGAATGTGAGAAACTTCCGCATTACTTTCAGCTACAAATTCGGCAAAGCCGATTTTTCCCTGCTGAACCGCAATAACCGCGGGGGCGGCGGGGATGATGATTGAGTTGAGGCTGATGCAGAGGGTACAGGTCTCAGGGGGCAGGAAACTCTGTTGGGGCTATGAGCAATTAGGCCTCGGCTATCAGGTGAGCAGATCTGCTCACCGCTAACAGCCTGCTTTGAATTTAAAATTTTAATTTTATCCGATAAAATGCAGTTCCTGTATTCCTCTGTGAACCGCTCTGTGTCACTGTGCCTCCGTGGTTCATTGTGCGAACCGGCTTCGTTTTTACAAAATTGCGCTTACCACGTTCTCAATGATCTTTGGCCTGCCTAAGGTATAATAGTGCAATACAGGTACCCCGGCTTTTTTGAGTTCAATGGATTGTTGCTTTAGCCATTCCGTACCTACCAGCTCCACATCGGCATCTGTTTTGCATTTCAGTATTTCTGTGCTCAGGTCGGTAGGTATATCCACATGAAAAGTACGGGGCAGCACATTTAGTTGCTTAATAGAGGAAATGGGCTTTAGCCCGGGAATGATGGGAACATCAATGCCGTTCTCCCGGCAGTTTTTAACGAAGTCAAAATATTTCTGGTTATCAAAAAACATTTGCGTTACAATATATTCAGCTCCTGCATCTACCTTGGCTTTCAGGTAAAGCATATCGGTTGAAGCATTTGGTGATTCAAAATGTTTTTCGGGGTAGCCTGCCACACCAATGCAAAAATTGGTGCGAAAGCCATTGCGGATGCTTTCTTCTAAGTAAATGCCGTTGTTAAGGTTTACCGTTTGCTTCAGCAGTTCAATAGCGTATTTGTGCCCTTCGGGCTCCGGCTCAAAAAAGGTTTCGTTCTTTGCGGCATCACCGCGCAATACCAGCACATTATCTATCCCCAGAAAATAAAGGTCAATCAGTGCGTCTTCCGTTTCACGAACGGTAAAGCCTCCGCAAATGAGGTGTGGAACCGCGTCTACCTTATAGTGATTCATAATGGCGGCGCAAATGCCTACGGTGCCCGGCCGCTTCCTGATCTCCACTTTTTCAAAGCTGCTGTCGGCCTTTTTCTTAAAAATATGCTCTGCCCGGTGATAGGTTACATTAATAAAAGAAGGCTTGAATTCCATTAACGGATCTAAGTGATCGTAAATAGAATTAATGGTTTTGCCCTTTAAGGGGGGTAATATTTCAAAAGATACCAATGTTCCTTTAGCCTGGCGCAGGTGTTCTGTAACTTTCATTGTTCTAACTGTGCATGATCAAAATAATTTGCAAACATAGTTTAAAGGAGGCATTCAGAAAACAGCCTTGTAAAATCCGGAAAGCAATGTATCTCCTGCAGGGGTAAAAACCCTTCCTTCCAAATACCTGTTAAAGAATACCCCGGAATACACATCAATTAACCGCTATCCTGTATTTTTGCCGCAAATGTTTGCAACTTGAGCTTAACTATACATACCAGCAATTTAGTAAAACAGTATGGCAGCCGCACAGTGGTAAACCAGGTGTCGGTAGAAGTAAAGCAGGGTGAAATAGTAGGGCTGCTGGGTCCCAACGGCGCCGGAAAAACCACTACTTTTTATATGGTGGTGGGCTTAATAAAGCCGGATGAAGGAGAGGTGTTCCTGGAAGACAGGAATATTACCAGGCTGCCCATGTATAAAAGAGCGCAGATGGGTATTGGCTACCTGCCGCAGGAAGCATCGGTGTTTCGCAAGCTAAGCGTGGAAGATAATATTGCCGCTGTGCTGGAAATAACAAAACTGAGCAAAGCCGAACAAAAGAGGAAACTGGAAGACCTGTTAGATGAATTTCACCTGCATCACGTGCGTAAAAACAACGGCGACTCCCTCAGCGGCGGAGAAAGACGCAGAACGGAAATAGCCCGCGCCCTTGCCGTTGACCCCAAGTTTATTTTATTAGATGAACCCTTTGCCGGCGTTGACCCGATAGCCGTGGAAGATATACAGGCGGTGGTTGCCCGGCTGAAATACAAGAACATTGGTATTTTGATCACCGACCACAATGTAAATGAAACCCTTTCTATTTGCGACCGGGCCTATTTGCTTATTGACGGAAAGATATTTAAACATGGCACTGCTGAAGAACTGGCCGAAGACGACCAGGTGCGGCGGCTTTACTTAGGAAGGAATTTTGAATTGAAACGCAAGGATTATTTGCACGAGGAGGCCATAAAAGCGATGGGAGAGTTTCCTGCAGTGGAGCCTGGGAAATGATAAAAAAAAACATTATGTTCTTGCACTACCTTAAAATCTGCTAGTGGGCTATTTTTCAACAATCACTCCATGTTCTACATCATATTTATATTTGATAATTTCTCCATTTAAGATAAGTTGAACAGCTTCATTTATTACTTGATATTTGGGTTTTGCCGGTTTGGCTGTATTTTACTCTTACTAAATCGGGCATAATCTATTTTTCTTGTCTAAAAAACGTCTAAAGTTTAGCTAAA
>CAYVEI010000085.1:0-3294 GCA_964450515.1 uncultured Terrimonas sp.
GGAGAAGGAGGGAAGTTTGACCCTATACCTTCTCAAATAAATGATTGGGATAATTCAACGGATCCTGGTTGAGCAGGTCGCACAGCACTTTATACAATTCAGGGTAATGCAGTTGCAAACGATCAGGACTTTTAAAATAGATCTCTATGCTTTCTGCCCAGAACTCCTGGAAATCCTTGATCGCGTATTCGGAATATAAGCCGATCGTAAGGATCTTTTCTACATGGTAGATCTTATCGCCAATAGAATTGAACTCACGGAAAGAATCTTTAAAATCCTTGTCAATGCTTATTGCTGTTTCAAAGTTCTGGTAATACAGCGCATGCGCCATTTCATGCAACCCAACATTCTGCAGGTCATATTTATTCTTATATCCTTCCAGGAACTGTTTCCAGGCAATATTAATGGTGTTGCCCGTTACATTACCGATCAGTATTCTGAAAGGTTCCAGACCAACAAAAGCCTCCGGGAAGATCTGTATGATATTGAAGTGCGACAGCAGGTATTTCCTTAAGCCAAAAGTGAGCTGAATGGCAGCCGCGCTGATGAGGATAGGCATCTCACGATATCCTTTTTTATCGTGGATGATGAATACTTTGGTATCAATGAATTTTTTAAGCCGGCTGATGAATTTTTCACGGTCAACATCAAGCAGGCGGTTATAATAGGAAAAATGCTTGGTAAGCACCGTGTGCAATACTTCATCGGGGAACTCCAGTTCATTGCCATTATATACCAAAGGGCATTTAATATGCGCTTCGTCCTGGGCAACTTTATCGTGCCCCTGCTGATCGGTTGAGTCCGTAAGGGTATGCCTGGCAGACCGTGTTAGCCGCCAGATTACTGCAATAACTAATATGATTATTACTATCCAGGTAAACATTTTCTTTGCTTGGGGACAATATATAACGTCTTACCCCCCCAATAAATTATCCTTATCATCATCTTCCAGCAAATTGAGGTCAATGGAGTCCTGTCCGGCAATACCTTCAATAGAGCCGCGTATATGCGCGGCATTTAACAATACCTTTTCTAAGTGCTTCTCCCGTGCTTTCCATAATTTCTCCATGGCATCCCTTTCTTTTTGAATGGACATCCGCATAGACAAAAATCCTTCTCTTATGGCTTTCCATTGTTCGGCGAATTCCTGCCCGGTTAAATAATCGTACAGCAAATGCATTTTATCGCCTTTATTTTCCTGCGACTGTGAAGCGTTATATATTTTAATGATACTATCCCGCAAAATATGAGCCAGAGCCCTCACTTCGGCAAAGCTGCAGATCCACACCCCGTTTTTTTCGCCGAACTGGTTCATGTCTTTTGGCATAGCCTGGGTAACGATAACGGCTACGTCGGCGCCCTGTGTTCGCATTTCCGCTTTCAGCTTTTCAATCCAGTCGTTGGCAAAGTGCTGCGCTCTTTTGCTTTCATAAATGATCTTGCCGCATTCCTGTCCAAACTGGTTACGTATGGTTTGAATGCAATCTGCACCTCTCGCTCCCTTACTTACTTCCGTAATTACGTCAAACGGAAAGCTGCCTCTCAGCAGGTTTTCCAGCAACAGTTCCTGTACCTCGCCCTGCATTTGCATGGAGCCCTGCTCCGCTTTGCGCTTCATTTCATCCACCAGCTTTTTCTGATCTTCCAACTGCTTTTCCATCTCCTTCATCCTCAACTGGTATTCGGTTTCTTTCGCGCTTGTTCTCTGCTCTTCCAGCTTCCTGATCTCTTCCCCTATTTTTTGCCGTTCCTTTAACAGGGTTTGCTGGATCTGTATCTCCATCTCCTGCTCCCTGTTTTGCAGCTCCTGTTCTTTTTTGAGGTACTCTAATTGTTTACTGCGGGCTTCCTGCAGTTTTATTTCATTATCCTTGTTGGCCTGTTGCAGCAGGCTCACCTGGTTTTCAAAATCTGCGCTTATACTTTTCCGTATGTTCTCTTCCAGCGATTTTTGCAGCTTTGCTTTTTCATCGGCTAACTTACCGGCATATTCCGCTTCTTTCTGCTGTACCTGCTGTAGCAGCACTTGTTCTTTACGTAAAAAAATCTCCTGCTTTTTAAGCAGTTCTTCGTCTTTTTGCTTTATATAGGCAGCCATCTTTTCACGCAATTCCCTTTTATAATCTTCAGAAACCGCATCTTCCATGGGGAATGGATGACCGCAATTCGGACATTTTATTTCAGTAGCCATTATCTAAATTTATGCAAGTTTACAAAACCCCTAAAAAATCAATATATTTAGTTTTCCAAAAAAACCGCTATGATAACCAGACGATCGCTCATCAAAAAATCTTTAGTACTTACTTCATTACTGCAGGCCGGTGTGTTTAAAGAACTGATGGCAGAGCGGCGTGCAGGCCCTTTCAAAATCGGCGCCTGCGACTGGTCTATAGGAAAAGGAAGTAATATCGGTGCTTTTGAAGTAGCAAAAGCTATTGGTGTGGATGGTATTATGGTAGATATGGGCAGCGTGGAAAACAACCTGCACATCAGGCAAAAAGAAATCCAGGACGCTTATCTTAAAACTTCGGCTCAAACAGGAATTGCTATTTCGAGTTTGGCGATGGGTATATATAACCGTGTACCATTCCACTCCGATGACCGGGTGCAGGAATGGGTGAAAGGTTCCATTGACGCGGCTAAAAATCTAAAAGTAAAAGTATTGCTGCTGGCTTTTTTTAATGCCAGCGACCTGCGCAATGACAATGCCCGGAAAGCAGCCGCTGTAAAGCATTTACAGGCCCTAATGCCCTATGCGGAAGCTAAAGGGATTATACTTGGCATCGAATCTTACCTTGATGCAAAAGAACACATGGAGATCATTGATAAAGTGGGATCAAAAAATCTGAAAGTATATTTTGATTTCCGCAATACCGCCGATGCCGGTCACGACCCTATTGCCGAATTTAAAAAGCTGGGAAAAGATGAGGTATGCGAACTGCACATGAAAGAAAACGGATTTTTATTAGATAAAGGAACGGTAAACTGGAAAGGCGTAAGCGAAGCCATTTATCAAACAGGATATAGAGGCAATGGCTGGATGCAGATAGAAGGCGCCATACCGGAAGGCGGGGATACTGTTGAAAGCTACCGTCATAATCTTGCCTACCTGCGCAAGTTGTTTAACAAATGAAACACCGCTTAATTTTTTCATCCTGCAAAGCGGGAGGAAAATGCGAAGTATTCGCGAACACAATAAAATAATACGTAAAAATATACGGATGAAACTAACAGGCGCTTTTGCAGGCATTTCTTTTTCTATTCTTTTTCTTGCGGCCTGCCAGCCATCAAACC
>CAYVEI010000085.1:3394-7462 GCA_964450515.1 uncultured Terrimonas sp.
TTGCCGATTCGTCAAAATTATTTGTGCAGGATACCAGCCTGGTATCACCCTTAGGCATAGCCGTTATTGGGAATAAAGTGATCGTTTCCTGCGCTCCTAACCTTATTATATATACGGATGAAGATGGCGATGACAAGCCCGATAAAAAAGAAATTTTTCTTACAGGTTTTGGCGGAAAGGATCACGATCATTCGCTGCATGCGGTATTGGCCGGCGCCGATGGCAACTGGTATTTCAATACAGGCAATGCGGGTCCGCATACCGTAACCGATAAAAGCGGCTGGAGCCTGCGTTCGGGCAGCATATATACAGGCGGCACCCCCTATAATACCAAAAATGAAGGGAATTTAAAAAGTGACGACGGGAAAGTATGGGTAGGCGGACTGGCCCTGCGGATTCATCCGGATGGTACGGGATTAAAGGTGATGGGACATAATTTCAGGAACGCGTATGAGCTCACCGCCGATTCGTATGGCAATTTCTGGCAGAACGATAACGACGATGAAGTAGCAGCCTGCCGTGTATCGTGGCTGCAGGAAGGGGGGAATGCGGGCTATTTCAGTACGGATGGAACCAGAACATGGCAGGCCGATCAGCGGCCCGACCAGGAGATATTTACCGCGCACTGGCACCAGGAAGATCCCGGCGTGATGCCGGTGGGTGACAGGAGCGGAGCGGGAGCGCCTACAGGTATAGTATTAAATGAAGGCGATGCGCTGGGAGAAAAATATCGCGGACTGTTATTAAGTGCCGATGCCGGGAGAAACGTGATCTTCAGTTATTATCCGCATAAGGAAAAATCGGGGATGATACCCGGCGAAAGAAAAAACTTTATCACCTCTTTAAGCGAGGATAACGCTTTATATGTTTGGAACGACAGTGCCGCCAATGTGCATAAAGAAAAATGGTTTCGTCCCAGCGACGTGGCTATAGGCACAGATGGCGCTATTTATATAGCCGACTGGTACGACCCGGTTGTGGGCGGGCACCAGATGCAGGATAAGAAAGGCTTCGGCAGGATTTACCGCATCACGCCTAAAAATAAAACCCTGCGTTCTCCCAAAATTGATCTTACTACAACAGCAGGGCAAATAGCGGCATTCCGCAATCCCGCTATTAATGTACGCCATCTCGGGTTCCTCCAGTTGAAGCAACAGGGCGAAGCGGTTATGGAACCCGTTCAGGCATTATTGAAAGAGAAGAATCCATATATACAGGCAAGGGCGATCTGGCTGCTGGCACAATTAGGTGAGAAAGGTATAGAGGCTACCGCGGCTTTATTAAAAAGCGACGATGAAATAATACGGGCTACAGCTTTCCGTGCATTGCGTGTATCCGTTGCCGGTATACTGCCCTACGCCATCCAACTGCAAAACGATCCTTCCGCGTTTGTGCGCAGGGAAGTTGCTGTTGCGCTCCGGGATCTGCCTTTTGAACAAACCCAGCCTGTACTGATGGAGCTGGCAAAGCAATACAATGGAGAAGACCGGTGGTACCTGAATGCGCTGGGCGATGCCATGGCCGGCCATGAAACGGAAGTATATCCCCAAATAAAACAATTATTGGCCGGTGATAAAACGCCTGTTGAGTGGGATAAAAAAATGAGCCTGTTTGCATGGCGTTTACACCCGGCAGCGGCTTTACCCGATCTTTTGCTGCGTGCCGCTGAGTCAACGTTAGATGCTAAAGAAAGAAGGGCTGCTATTACCGCCATCGCGTTTATGAAAGATAAAGGAGCGGCCGAAGCCATGCTGGCGCTCAGTAAAAATACATTACCCGATGTGGCGGAACAGGCTTCCTACTGGCTTTCCTTCCGCCAGGGTAACGACTGGTACGCGTTGTTAGACTGGAAAAAGCTGCATATCAATTCCGCTTATGAAAAAAAGCTGGCTGCCACAAAAGTAAAGCTGCTGGCGGTGCAGGATGAGCATCTTTCATTAGGCGCCAGGAAATGGCGGTTAGAGCAAATGGCGATGGATTCATTGGGCGGGCAATTACTGATCGGTCTTGCTTCGGAAAATAAATTTCCAAAAGCATTGATCCCCGCCATGGAAGAAAGCATTTTCAAAAATCCCGATCTTATGGTAAGAGTGCAGGCTGGAAAATATTTTAAGCAGGCCGGTGTGCAAAAAAATTATTCCATAGCTGATATTGCCGTGCTGAAGGGTGATGCGCAAAATGGTAAAACCGTTTTTGCCGGTCATTGCGCTTCCTGTCATAAGGTAGGGAAAACCGGCAGCACCATTGGACCGGAGTTGACCAGCATTGGTAAAAAATTTGATAAGACCGGTTTATTAGACGCCATCATTAATCCCAGTGCGGCAATACTACTGGGTTATGAACCCTGGCTCATCAATACCAAAGATGGCGGCTCCTTTTTTGGTTTTCTGATCAGCGAAAATAAGCAGGCTGTAATTATAAAAGATGTAACCGGTCAGCAGCATACCATTGCAACAGATAAGATCAGTACCAAACAAAAGCAAAGCAAAAGCCTCATGCCGGAACCGGGTGTTGCGGGCATATCTGAACAGGAACTGGCCGATGTAGCCGGGTATTTACTGGCGGGTAAATAGGGAAATGCTGACGAGTGTAAATCTATTAGCCCCTCTCCGGGCGGAGAGGGGTTGGGGCGAGGCTTCACCCCCCAGCTCATTAAATACTCATTCTAAACAGATACGCATGCAAAAAAGATTTAACCGCCGGAAATTTATCAATACCCTTTCTATAGCGGGAGCGGGGTTGTCTATGGGAATGCCGCATATCGTAACTGCAAATCCTGATAACGCAAAGCCCGTGCTTTTGGGTGGGCCGGGAACATTTCCTCCGGTATTCCCGGGTTGGCCGGTATATGGGCAGCCCGAAGAAAAAGGATTAATGGAGGTGCTGAAAAGTAAAAAGTGGGGACGGTTAGACGGCAATGTGATGCCTGCTTTCGAAAGCGCGTACGCGAAACAGTTAGGCGCAAAGCATTGTCTTGGCGTATCGAGCGGCACCAGCGCGCTGTATACCATGCTGGGCGCCCTTGATATAGGCCCCGGTGATGAAGTAATCATTCCCGTGTATACCTTTATTGCCACTTACAATGTGATAGTGCTCAATTATGCTTTACCCATATTTGTGGATACCGATATAGAAAGCTTCCAGGTTGATGCCGGTAAAATAGAAGCAGCCATCACCGCTCAAACCAGGGTCATCATGCCTGTTCATATCGGCGGCTCACCGGCCAATATAGATATGATCATGGAGATTGCTGACCGCAAAAAAATTCCTGTAATAGAAGATACCTGCCAGGCGCACCTTGCAGAATGGCGGGGAAAGAAAGTTGGCACATACGGATTGGCGGGCGGCTTTAGCTTTCAGTCGTCAAAGAATTTAAACTGTGCCGAAGGCGGGGCTATTGTTACCAATGACGAGTCATTTGCTAAAACCTGCTATTCTTTTCATAACCAGGGGCAGGGAGGCCAACGCGCCGCATACAATCCGGGCGTGGGTACCCGCGGAACCAATATGCGGCTTACCGAATTCCAGGGCAGTATTTTGCTGGCGCAGATGACGCGTCTTGCGGAGCAGTCGAAGCGCAGGACGGAAAACGCAAATTACCTCAGCAAATTATTGAACGATATTCCGGGCATTACCCCGGCGAAATTGTATGAAGGCACTACGGCAAGCGCGTATCATCTGTATATGTTCCGCTATAATAAAAATCATTTCGCGGGCTTGAGCCGTGCAAAATTCCTCGAAGCGCTGAGTGCCGAAGGTATACCCTGTTCCGGTGGCTATGGCATGATCAACAAAGACAGCTATGTTACCGGGCTTGCCAAAAACAGGCACTACCTTAAAATATATGGCGAAAAAACCATGCAGGAATGGTTAGAACGCAATCAATGTCCGCAAAACGATATACTGAGCACCGGGCAGGCGGTATGGTTTTTCCAGTATATGTTGCTGGGCAGTAAAACGGATATGGATCAGATTGCTGCTGCTATCCGGAAAATACAAAAGAACGCGGCGGTGTTGGGGAAGTTGTAATGATGGTGAAGGGTGAGATCTGGATTTGAAATTTGAGAT
>CAYVEI010000085.1:7562-18006 GCA_964450515.1 uncultured Terrimonas sp.
TTCGGATTTCGGGTTTTCTTTTTCGGATTTGGCATTTGATCATCTCAGCAAACACATACCATATAAAAGGAAATTGTGTTAGATTTAAGAAAAAATGCGCACATGAGAAAAGTATTCATCCCTGTACTTACCATAGCCATTGTATTAATAACGACAGAGTTGCAGGCCGGCGATATGAAAGTAGGCATCGGCCGAAAAGCCATTACCCCCCAGGGAGATGCCTGGTTAAACGGCTACGCCAATCCCGCCAGGTTAAAACCTGCTACAGGGATTGCGCATGATCTTTGGGCCAAAGCGCTTGTTTTTGAAGAATCGCCCACCAGCAGGGTGGTGATCGTTACAACGGATCTGCTCGGCTTATCGCACGAAATATCGGTGGATATTGCTAAAAAGCTGAACGATAAATATGGCATCCAACGTTCGCAGTTATTATTGAATTCATCGCATACCCATTCGGCTCCCATGGTTTGGCCTGCAGCCGGTATGTTTTATTATAAGCCAGATGATATGCAAACGGTATACAACTATACCCGCAGACTGGTGGATGATATTGTTGCGGCTGTAGATATGGCGATGGCTGATCTTGCGTCCATGCAGGTATGGAGCGGGCATGGTGAAGCTAACTTTGCCTTCAACCGGCGCAACCCGGTATTAACGATCCGTCCGGTAGATTTTGATGTGCCCGTGCTTAAAATTGCTACGCCGGGTGGTCAGCTGAAAGCCGTATTATTTGGCTATACCTGTCACAATACAACCCTACCCGGCGATTACACCGAAGTGAACGGCGATTACGCGGGGTATGCACAAATTGAACTGGAGAAAATGTACCCCGGCATTACAGCTTTGTTTTTCCAGGGTTGTTGCGGCGACATTAATCCCAATCCGCGGGGTACTATAGAGCACGCCATGCAACATGGAAAAACATTAGCTGAGTCGGTACAAAAAGTGATCACATCAACCATGCAACCTGTTCGTGCGCCTGTTACCACCCGTTATGAAACGGTGGAATTAGCATTCCGCCCGTTTGATCTGCAGCTGTATCAAAACGATATGGTAACCGGTGATGAATATGTTCAAAGAAGAGCGAAGCTGATGCTGCAGGCTTATAACAAAGGCTGGGATGTAAGCAGGTACAGCTATCCCGTTCAGTGTATACGCTTCGGCAAAGACCTTACAATTTTAGCTATGGCAGGGGAAGTGGTGGTGGATTACGCCTTATGGGCGAAGCAAACCTTTAAGAATGAAAATTTATTTGTAGCCGGGTACAGCAATGAAGTGATGTGCTATATTCCCACTAAAAGAATATTGGGTGAAGGCGGGTACGAAGCCAGCAGCAGTATGATCTACTATGTGCTGCCCGGTCCTTTTGCCGATAATGTGGAAGAAAGGATACAGGGCGCTGTGAAGCAGGTAATGAAGGGGGTGGGGGTGAGGCCTTCAAAATAATATATGAACTTCCATAAAGCGTTTTCCCTTACGACTTTTTGTGGCAAAACCACCCACTAATAAAATATGAACTGCAGGCATTTAATTACCTCATCATCCAGGGTTTACTGGTAAGAATAAGGCTGATGTAGAACTGCGATATCCTGTCTTTGGGCGCGTTACGCAACGATTGGTTATCCCTGCTTCGCCATGCGCTTTTCTGAAAGCTTCCGGTATAGCCTGCCTGCAGGCCTATGGAACCTGATGGATATTTGGGAGAGGTAAAGGATACGCCTGCTCCCGCACGGTACACCCAGAAATGATTATTGAATTTCGCCGGGTTGATGCTGTTTTGAATGGCAGGCAATGATAAAACATCATCAAAATCTACATCCGAATTGTCTTTATAAAAAACAGCCTGGTATGCCTGGAATCCAATACCCGCCAAAGGATATAATGTTATCCTTTCATTTTTCAATACATCATACCCTGCACCGGCGTTAAAGCCAATATAGCGTATGGTGCTGCTTTTTTCATCTCTGTTACCGCTCATGCTGCTGCCTAACGTAAGCCCCATATCTGAAATAAACCGGTTCTTTTCTTTCATCCAGCCTAATCCAAGCGTTGCCGTATAGCCTTTTAACTGTTCATACTGGGGTAAATTTTCCACACGGGCATTCAATCCCTTGAACTGCTGGAAGCTGCCGCCTAAGCTACGGGTAAACGAAGGAAGATAACGCGCCATCTTTTCCCTGTTGTGGAAGGGATGATCATTTTTCTCCTGCGCAACAGATGGCAGGGCAATGGCAAGGAGGAGAGAGAAGATAAAAAATTTCATAAAGAGTAATTTTACTTGATGAGCTACAAACCTGGTGCCTGAAATAGAAAGGAGCAACGGCGCCCGGCCAAAAAGCATGGTAACCGGAAGTATTCCTGTTGCTTATACAGGTGCTGTTTCTTTGGTAACCGGAACAGTTATTTCAACAACAGTACCATTGCCTTTAACGGAGGTAATTTTCAGTGTACCTCCGATCATCATGGCTCTTTCATTCATCCCCAGCAAACCAAGCGTTTTTCTTTTCCCGGGAACCCTGGTGTTAAACCCGCTGCCGTTATCGTTAATAATAAGAAACAAATGGTCATTGATCACATCAAAACGAACTTCTACCTGTGTGGCATTGGCGTGACGGGCTATATTAGTAAGCGATTCCTGGTAAATGCGGAATAATCCGGTTTTGATCAGTGCGGGAGTCTGCAGGTTAGTAACGGAGCTTTTAAAGGCAACAGGAATATGGTAGCGTTTTGTAAACTCCCCGCAATACCATTCTAATGCCGCAATCAGCCCCAGGTCTTCCAACGGTCCCAGCCGCAATTCAGACGACAGCCTGCGCACAAACTGTATGGCCTCGCCTGCCGTATTTTCTAAGGAACGGATTTTTTCCGCTATGCCTTCGTTGTTATAACCCGCTAACTTTCTTTTTAAAAGGTATACCTCCATTTTAAAACCTGTAAGCAACTGGCCCAGTTCATCGTGCATTTCCCGTGCAATATGCAGCCGTTCTTCTTCGCGTACATTTTCCATGTGGGCAGAAAGACCGCGCAACTGCTCATTCATCTGCTTCGCCTCAACGATCTGCTGTTCCATCGTATCCTGGGCGGCTTTCAGCCTGGCAGACATCACATTAAATGCATGTTCTAATTTGCCCACTTCATCGTCGCCCCGAACTACTACATTCGATACGTAATTACCTTCGGCAATAGCTCCGGCAGCGGCGGTTAAGGTATTCAGCGGCCGGGTAAGATGGCGGCTCATTATCCAGGCTGCCGCAATGCCACCCCCGATAAGGATAAGTCCTGCAATAATAAGCCAGTTAAAAAACTGCTTTGAAGATTGTGAAAAGGCCTGGCGCGGAAATTCCAGCACAACCACCCAGGGCGTGCCCGGTATATACTGTGCGGCGCCTATAAATTTGTTATTGCTGCTTTTCGTATACTCAAAAGTGTTCTCCTTGCTGAACGGGCTTACCGGAAGTTCGTAGGGAACCGGGTGCACCAGGTTGGTCCAAAGGGTTCCGTCTTTATTACCTATATACAGTGCCGCTCCTTTGCCGGCAAGCTTCGAAAACTGCTCTATCAGTTTAGAAGTAATTTTCACTAAGCGATACCGGGTAATATACCCGATCACCTTTTTATCATCTGTAACGGGCGCAATAACCGGATAATAAATAGTATCATTGATCTGGTAAATATTACCGGCCCTGTTGCCGGATTTGCTCAACGATGGGTCTGTTAACAGGCTCAGCTTATGCGAACGGTGGTCTATAGCCCTCCCGGCCACCAGTAAAATATGAAAACTGCTGTCGCGCAGCTCCGCGCAAACCGATGAACCGTCGTTACCAAGGCGTTGCAATAATGTGAGTGTGGCGCTTTTTGAATCTGCTGTACGATGCTTCAAATACCGTTGCACTGTTTTTTCGGGGATGGCTTCCTGTGTATCGGTGATCACTTCTTTCAGCGATTCCTCTATCATGGCGCCGGCCTGCGAAGCAAGACTGATAAGCCGTAGTTTGCCCGCTTTCATTTCGAGGTTCCTGAAGCTGATATAGGAAATAAGACTGAAGATGGCTATTACACCGCACAATAAAAGGCAGATCAGTAAGGGGATACGTTTCCGGAGAGATAATTCCTGTAAAAAAAAATTTCTTTTCCTGCTGTTTGGCAAGTCCCTTTTCATTCCTGCGAAAGTATCTTTTTTTCCTGAGTTTCCAGCACAAAGCGATTTCCCGTGAGCTTGTGCCTTTGCGGCAAAATCACCAGTAATGCTTTTCTCTTAATGGGTTACCCTTAATAAAAAAACTGTTCCGGGATATTCTTTCCGGAACAGTTTGCCTTGTACAAATTGCTATTATCTTACTGGGCTTGTTTACTGATATTATAGGTATACAGTCCTTCAAAACCAGGGTAAAAGCCATCCAGCTTTATATTATCTCCTGCTTTCTGAACGGCATCCGACAATTCGTCAACGGAAGCTACCGCTTTATCATTTACCCGCAGAATAATAAAGCCGTCACGCATCCTTGTTTGCGCGTCTATCAAACCACCGGGGTTTATTTTCTTTACGATCACACCGCCGGTTTGCCCGTATTCGGAAGCCTTCTTCTTATCAAGCGCTGAAAATTCAACTCCAAAATCATCTAATACCGAAGTTCTAACAATATCGTAAGTGCCGGTTTTATTTTTCAGGGTAAGGGTGGTAGTGGTTTCTTTTCCGTTTCTCAAATAGGTAACGGAAACTTTATCGCCGGGTTTCAGCCTTGCGATCTTTTCTACCATATCATTACCTGATGTTATAGGAACACCGTCGAGCTTGCTGATATAATCGCCCGATTTAATGCCGGCAGCCGCTGCGGCGCCGTCTTTAGCCGCTTCTCTTACGTATACGCCTTGTCCTGATTTATAACCTACCTTTTCTTTTTCCGAATCAGGCGCTTCATCGGGCAAATAGCTAATGCCCAAATATGCTCTCTGCACCGTGCCAAACTGGATGAGGTCGTTTACTATTTTTTTAACAATATTCACCGGTATGGCATAAGAATAGCCGGCGTATGATCCGGTAGGGGAGGCTATAGCAGAGTTAATGCCTACCAGTTCGCCGTTGGTATTAACAAGCGCCCCACCACTGTTTCCCTGGTTAACGGCGGCGTCTGTTTGTAAAAAAGATTCTATCGGCGTTTGGCTCCGGCGGGCGTTTAACCCCAACGTTCTGCCTTTGGCGCTTATAATACCAGCGGTTACGGTAGTTTCTAAGTTCAATGGGTATCCGATAGCCAGTACCCATTGCCCTATCTGAACGTTATCGGAATTGCCGTATAACAAAAAAGGCAGGTTCTTTGCGTCAATCTTTAATACGGCAAGGTCGCTGCTTGCATCTGCACCTATTACTTTTGCCGTATAGCTGGTTTTATTGTTCAAACCTACTTTAATTTCACTGGCGCCGTCAATTACGTGGTTGTTGGTAATAATATAGCCGTCCTGGCTTACAATAACGCCCGATCCGGAAGCCCGCTGCGGAATGCTCCGCATATTAGGGCCGTTACCAAAAAAATCATCAAAAAAGTCATCCGGTACAAGCCCCCTGAAGGGATTACTTTTACGTGGCAGGTTATTGCTGGCTTCGGCCTTACCGATCACCGTGGTAATATGCACTACCGCGGGCACCGCTATTTTGGAAGGTTGTTCAAAGTCTACAGGACCGGGTATATTATCACCATTAAATAAACCTGCATAATTAGCAGGGATCTTTACCCCCTCCTGGATAGCCACTGGCTTCGGAACAAAAGTGTTATAAGCATACATTACCCCCAGGGCGGTAGCAGCGCTTATTAGCACGGTAAATACAATTTGTTTAAGTTTCATCTGTATTTGAATTTTATGCGTAATGAATTCCCTAAAATACACATTCAGTTAACCATCAAATGCTGTGCCTTTAGTAATTTGAGATAAATAAGCAACCGCTAAATGACATTTCGTCGCGGCAGGCTTAACAAATGGTTAAAAAATGCTTCGTATTTTCAAAGAATGGATGTGAAATTACGAAGGAATACGTAATAAAAATGTTAAGGAATGTTAGACGGTTGCAAAAGCAAAAGAGATACATACCTCAGCATTTTCCGGTAAGCTGTTGCAAAAACAGCATCGTATCAACCCCGTCGGGGTAATCGGTTAAGCCGGGGCTTTGGGCTGTTCCCAAAGCCGTTTTCCCGGATCCGGCAATGCATTGAATTTCTTCCGGGTTCAGGTCTTTGTATATATCTTCCCGGTTGGTATAAAATGCATAATGCAACTGGCTTATCGGCGAAAAAACGGAAGTGTTTTCAGATAAGATAATGGATCCGTTGGTCATATAAAGCTGCTGGTTCAATAGCTGCACCGTAAGGTTAAAATCATAATTGTGCCTGTATTTATGATTTTCGGTCAGCCTGTTGTATTTCTTAAATACGGCTAACAGCGGTAAAAAATCATAGCCGGCCGGTACAAATATTTTGGTAACATTTCTGCATCCTAATCCAAAATACAGGTAAACATCATCCGCCAGCTTTTCAAGCTCTTTAGTATCCTCGTTACCATTCAATATAGCCACTGAAGTGCGGTTCTTCCTGATAATATGAGGGTATTTCCTGAAATAATATTCAAAATACCTGGCGGTATTGTTGGAGCCGGTAGCTATGTAAGCATCGCATCCCCTGAGTATATCCGCGAAACTGATATATTCAGCTACCCCGGCATTCCACAAGATCATCTTTTCAGCCAGGTGTTTTAACAGCACATGGTCTTTGGAAGACAGCCTTATGGTTTGTTTATGACCCCATATAAAGCAGCATAAAAAATCATGGAAGCCTGCCAGGGGAATATTACCCGCCATGGTAATGCCTATATTTGCAGAACGGGAAGTTTGCGCGGGAATGTTATAGGTGGCAGCCCATGTATGCAGCGCCGGTGGTTCAAGGAACCGGGCGGCAATATTTTGAACAGCGGTATCAATGAATTCCGGTATAAACCACGGGTTGCTTTCAGCCGCCAGGGTTTTGGACTGCAGCCAGGAGGTATCTTCACCGGTCATGTATTTTTGAAGGAGGGTAAGTATATGAATGCGCTGCTGTAAATTCAACATGGATATTCAATTCAGTGTGATTACCTTTGATGTGCAAATCTATTGCTAAAAGTTATCCGAAAAATTGTAAATTAGTATGGCGATTAAAATAACAGACGAATGTATTAATTGCGGAGCCTGCGAACCTGAATGTCCGAACAATGCCATTTATGAAGGTGGGGTGGAATGGGCAATTGCCGATGGTACTACTATAAAAGGATCATATACGATGATGGACGGTAGTATTATGGATGTTAACCGGCGTAACCCCCCGATAAGTGTAGACATTTATTATATTGTACCGGACAAATGCACCGAATGCCAGGGATTTCATGAAGAGCCGCAATGCGCTTCAGTATGCCCGGTTGACTGCTGCGTACCGGATGAAATGTACCAGGAAACCGTAGAAGAACTGATGGCCAAAAAAGACAAAATGCATATCTAACCGGCCGGCGTACATTCTTAATCAATGATGCCTTGCGTCATAATACAAGCGGGTGATATTTCCCGTTTCGGGGTGAAGACATGAAAGATGGTTCTTCACCCTTTTTAATAGAACAGTATGAAAAAAATGCTGATTTCTTTTGTGATTGTATTTTTTTTCGTAATGAATATTTCCTGCAATTTTCATTTCCGGGAAAATACGGAGCGTATGAACGCGTTAAATGAAATGCAGCAAACCGACGCAGACTTTTCCAACCGTTCAAAAGAAGCGGGGTTCAAAAAAGCCATGCTGGAATATATTGAAGCAGATGGTATATTATTAAGGGCAAACAGCATGCCGGTAGCAGGAGCCGATGCCGTAGAATGGATCACTTCCTTACCTGATTCTTCGTTTATACTTACCTGGCAGCCCAGGGGCGCCGATGTGGCTGCCGCTGCCGATATGGGCTATACCTACGGCGTGTATAGCATGGCAGCGGGAGATTCAATACGCCACGGCACTTATGTTACTATATGGAAAAAACAGGCAGATGGCAGGTGGAAATTTGTATTGGATTCCGGTAATGAAGGAATAGGAAAGGAAGAGGAGGATGATCTGCAGATAAAGCAGAATTAAAAGGACAATGAAATTTAGCTTTTCAATTATCATAATTAATATCAAAAATCGTTTTCTTTGCACGCAAACCGGCTATAATACATGAAACCCAATATTGCTTTCGTTACCGGCGGCTATTCAGGCGAATCGGTTGTATCTTATAAAAGCGCTATTACCATTGAGCATAATATTGATAAGGATAAATACAATGTGTATACTATAGATATTACTCCTTCCGGCTGGTTTTACAGAACAGGTGATCACAGCATACCGGTAGATAAAAATGACTTTTCCGTGAATAATAACGGAATGGTTACAAAATTCGATGCTGTTTTGATTGGTATACACGGCACACCGGGAGAAGACGGTAAGCTGCAGGGGTATTTTGACCTGCTGAACCTGCCCTACACCTCATGTGACGCGGCCACTTCGGCGCTTACCTTTAATAAACGGTATACGGTGGCTGTTGCCGCTTTTTCCGGAATTAAGGTGGCCCGGTCGGTACATCTTTTCAAAAACAACGCTATGCTTCCAGACAGCATATTGAAACAATTAAAGCTGCCTGTATTTGTAAAGCCCAATAACGGGGGATCCAGTATTGGCATGAGCAAGGTTAATGCACCGGAGGAACTGCCGGCGGCACTGGAAAAAGCTTTTAAAGAAGATGAACAGGTATTGGTGGAAGAATTCATAAAAGGAAAAGAATTTACGATAGGTGTGTTTAAAACTGGCGGAAAGATCATTACATTGCCTATTACGGAAGTAAGCACTAAAAAAGATTTTTTTGATTATGAAGCAAAATATACAGCAGGTATGTCAACCGAAATTACACCTGCCGAAGTTTCGGAAATCGTTGCGGAAAAGGTAAGGCAAAATGCCAGGAAGGTATATGAACTGTTCAATTGCCGTGGTATTGTAAGGATGGATTTTATTTATAATGAAGAAAATGAGTTTCCTTATTTACTCGAAATTAATACGGTTCCGGGTCAGAGCGAAGCCAGTATTGTTCCGCAACAGGTAAGGGCGTTCAACTGGACACTGAAGGCATTTTATTCGGCACTGATTGATGAAGCCCTGCTGCACGGAAAATAAAGGATGGCGCTGATAAACGTGCCCGGATGCAGGACTCCAATTTTTAGATTTTATAGAAAAATATGTTTAAAATAATAACTCAACGTCCGTTTTGGGTCAATGTACTGGCTGCAGTTGTGATCCTCTTCCTGCTTATCTTTCTGTTCTTTCAGTCGCTGCAGTATTTTACCCACCATGGCGCCTATCTTAAGGTTCCGGATGTGGGCAATAAAAGTATTAAAGAAGCTACGGCTTTGTTAAACGAGCAGGGCTTTGATGTATGGGTGCAGGATTCTGTTTATTATGATACGCTTGCGCCGCTTGCCGTGGTAAAACAATTTCCTGAACCAGACGCTTCCGTAAAAGTAAACCGGATCGTGTATTTAACGGTAAACCGGGCAGTTCCTCCCGTAATCGAAATGCCTAACCTGGTGGGAATGAGCTTCAGGAATGCAGAGCTCGAACTAAAGGCAAGAGGACTGAAATTAGGAGACACATCCTATAAGCCGGATATAGCCAAAAACGCGGTTTTAGAGCAGTCTTTAAACAGCAAAACAATAAAGCCCGGTACCAAAATTACAATGGGGTCTGTAATAGCATTGGTTTTAGGAGCCGGCATAGGCAGTGCCGAAATGCCGGTACCCGACCTGTTTGGAATGAATTATGAAGAAGCCATTACTTTATTAGAAGCCAATGGTATTATACCCGGGAGTGTTATACCCGACGGATCAATAGAAGACACCCGTTCCTCTTTTGTATTCAGACAGCAGCCGGAGCGGTATAATGAAAATGGCAGCCTTAACCGGATACGCAGGGGGCAAATGATAGATGTTTGGATATCGGCCAGCAGACCGGTTAAAAAAACAGACAGCACGGGAGCTTCTGCACCCAACGCTGAGCCATCTTTAAACGAATATTAATTAATAGTTAAAACCCGGGGAAATATAAATATGCAAATTATAACCGCAGAACAATTAAAAGCAAGGATAGACGCGGGTGAACAGCTTCACCTGGTAGATGTTCGCGAACCGCATGAAAACGCGGAATTCAATATTGGCGGTATCCTTTTGCCTGTTGGGGATATCCGCAATATGAAGATTGATGAAATTGAAGCGCTGAAAGGAGAGGAAGTAATATGTTATTGCCGGAGCGGCAACCGGAGCGGACAGGCCTGCCTTATTTTGGATACCCTGGGCTTTACCAATACCCTGAACCTTGCAGGCGGGATGCTGGAGTGGCAGAAAAAGTATAAAAATTAA
>CAYVEI010000086.1:0-17964 GCA_964450515.1 uncultured Terrimonas sp.
TGTATATTTAGGCTGCAATTGTTGAGCATGCGAATATATTACCTGTTATGGCTATTGTTTTTTTCCGGATTTACGGCTTCTTCCCAGGAATTTGGCGCTAATCCGCCTTCGGTTAAATGGCAGCAGGTAAATATGCCCGAGGGCCGGGTTATCTATCCCCGCGGACTCGATACAACGGCACAGCGTATAGCGGGTATTGTTCATTATCTTAACCGGCATACCGGTGCTACTGCGGGTACCGCTCAACGTAAGATCAATATCGTGTTGCAAAACCAAACCACGCTGGCCAATGGTTATGTTGGACTGGCCCCGTGGCGCAGCGAATTCTTTCTTACACCCCGGTTCAGCAGCTTTGATTTGGGCAGCCTGCCATGGGCAGAAAATTTAGCTATCCACGAATACAGGCATGTGCAGCAGTATATGAATTACAGGAAAGGGTTATCAAAACTGGCGTATATCATTCTGGGTGAAGAAGGACAGGCGGTTGCCAACAGCGCGGCTATTCCTAACTGGTTTTTTGAAGGGGATGCTGTTTTCCAGGAAACAGCCGTAAGCGGGCAGGGGAGGGGAAGGCTGCCCGGTTTTTTTAATGGCTACCGGTCGCTATGGGAAGCAGATAAAAAATACAGCTTTATGAAGCTCCGTAATGGATCATTGCGCCATTATATTCCGGATCATTACACGCTGGGCTATTTACTGACGGGCTATGGCAGGGAAAAATACGGAGACCGGTTTTGGACCGCAGTAACGGATGATGCGGCACGGTTTAAAGGGTTATTTTATCCTTTTCAAAAAGCGGTAAAAAAACATGCAGGGATAGCGTACGGAGATTTTGTGAAAAATGCCCTGCAGTTTTATAAAGACCAATCTGCCCTTTCTGCCGGTGATCCTTTTATTACTGCAGGTAATAAAAGGTATGTATCGGATTATTCGCTGCCTTACTTTGCAGGGGAAGATTCGCTGGTAGTGCTGAAAAAAACATACCGCAGCCTGCCTGCATGGTGGCTGGTTACAGCAAAGGGAGAAGAAAAGATAAGGATCAAAGATATTGCGCGCGATGATTATTATGCTTACCGCAACGGTAAGATCATTTATACCGCCTATGAGCCCGATGCGCGGTGGGGACAAAGAGATTACAGCGTAATAAAAGTATTTGATATGGCAACGAAACAGGCGGTGCAGTTAACGCACAGAAGCAAATACTTCCAGCCCGGTATCTCCCAGGACGGTACCGTGATTGTTGCTGTGCAGTTTACGCCGGATCAGCAGCAGGAATTGCATGTGCTGGATGCAGCCACCGGGGCGCTGCTGCACCGGGTGCCACAACCGGCGGAGCGCCTGATCTATACGTATCCTGCATTTTACGATAAGGATCATGTGGTTTCCTTTGTAAGAAATGCACAGGGACTAATGACCCTGGCGATGGTTAACCTGCAAACCGGAGCAACGGATAACCTGTTGCCCTGGAGCTATGAAGTAAAAGGATTCCCATTCTTAAAAGGAGATACGGTATATTTTTCGGCAAGCAGCGGCTACCAGGATGATATTTTTGCAGTAGATATCAAAACAAGAAATCTTTTTAAACTTACCAATGAACCCTTAGGCGCATACCAGCCCGCCGTAAATAATGCGGGACGGTTAGTATGGAGCAGCTTTACGGCAAACGGTTTGCAACTAAAGGAAAAACAGTTAAAAGCGGAAGACTGGCAGCCATTAATGCAGATTGCCACAATAAATGCTCCTGATTTGTATTTGCCCGGGGCGTTGCAGCAAACAGGCGGTAATATTTTAGACAGCATTCCGCACGGTCAGTATCCGGTTTCCACATACGGAAAATTATCGGCTCCATTCAATTTTCATAGCTGGCGCCCTTATTATGAGCAACCGGAATGGAGTTTTACGGTATACGGACAAAACATCCTCAATACTTTTCAATCGCAATTGTATTATACCTATAACGAAAATGAAGGAAGTCATAAAACCGGCTTTACCGGCGTTTACGGCGCATGGTTTCCATGGGTAACCGGAGGGGTGTCTTATACATTCAACAGGAAGGTGAGCGACAGCATGAGAACGATACGCTGGGATGAGCTGAATGCTAATATAGGTGTGAGCCTGCCGCTTGATCTTACGAAAGGCCGATGGTATAAAAATCTTACGCTGGCTTCTTCTTTTAATGTGGAGCAACTGAATATAACGGGAAAGTACAAAGACAGTATTGCCGGACCATTATTCAACTACCTGCAGTTTTCAGTTAACTGGGGTAGTCAAACCCAGCAGGCGGTACAGCACATCAACCCGCATTTTGCACAAAGATTTTTACTACGGTACCGCACTGTTATTAATGATTATACCGCTCATCAATTGCTCACATCAGCATCATTGTACTTCCCCGGTATAGGAGTCAATCACAGTCTCGTGCTCAGCGGTGCTTTTCAGGTACGCGATACGGCAGATCAATACCGCTTTTCCAATAATTTCCCTTTTGCCCGTGGTTATAATAGTGTTGATGCGCCACGCATGTGGAAGGGGAGTGTCAATTATCATTTGCCTTTAGCTTACCCGGACTGGGGCTTTGCGCAACTGGCATATTGCTCCCGCATAAGAGCCAACCTGTTTTTTGATTATGCCCGGGCCAAAAGTTTACGCACCGGTGATGTTTTTTCATTCAGGAGTACCGGAACTGAAGTTTTTTTTGATACCAAATGGTGGAACCAGCAACCGGTTACTTTTGGCATAAGGTATAGCAGGCTCCTTGATAAGGATATCGCCGGTGCTAATAGTTCTAACCTGTGGGAATTTATTTTACCGGTCGATCTGCTGAGCCGTTAAGCGCTATGTGTTTTTTGTAGCCTAGGGTTGTTATTTAAACGATGGTTCATTTATATGGTTCAACCTGTATACCGCAATATCCCCGGGACCAATTGCTACAGATGAGGAATGCTTGTGCGTATTCAGAATAGTACCGTTTTTTGATACTTTTTCAAGCGTGCTGCTGCTTTTGATCTTTAACTTCATAGGATTGACGAAGTCTTTGTTGACTATTACAATAAAACGGTCGTCCCCTTTTTCGAGTACGGATACGATTGCCCCTTCTCCTTGTATACTGATCTTTTTAACGCCTTCAGGCAATTTAGGAAGGCGTTGCGTGCCAACCGGAATGTTTTTACCAATGTGCGCAACGGAAATTACTTTAGCCGACAGAAATACACCGGAAAGGTTTTGAATTTCCCTGTTCACTGTACTGATCATTTCATACACATCTGTTCTTTTGTTATCATCATCTACAGGGCCATGGTGATAATTATATTGAGACTTGTTTTTGGGGGTCCAGTAGGTGAAGTATTGTATTCCTTGTGCGCCATACGCAAGGTTGGCAAATACCTGCAATCTTATTTCTGCAAGTGTTGGAACCGGGTATGAGCCATGTGCCACGCTGAGCGCAAAAGCCCAAAAAGGTTTGTTTGCTTTTTTTGATTCCTCTGCGATGATTTCCAGGTTCTCAAACCATTCTTTCCGCAAAGATCGCTGACCATTATCTTCAATTACGGGGTAGTGATCGAAGGACAGGAAGGGAACGGGAACACTGTTTAGGTACGCTCTCACATGTTGCTGATAGGAAGCGGTACCCAGTTGAGCAGGGACAGCGTAATTAGGAAGCAAATTCAGGTAACTGAAACGTTGACTGTCTATAGCTCTTATACGACCCGCCCAAATGCCTAACGCTTCAAACTCGGAAGCGGATGGTTCGTCTTTAAGAAAATATCCTGCTGTGGCGGGATGATTCATAAAACGCTTTACCGTGTTTTCGGGATCTGTTTGCAATTCCGGGCAGCGTACGATCAATTGAACACCGGCTTTTGCTGCTATGTCCAGCATCATGCCCATAGAATCTATTGTAGTGCTGCGTGTAAGGCTGATGGTGATTCCCGCGTTCTTCATTTCCTCATAACGGGCTATGCTAGCCTCATAGGGCGGTACTCCACCCCAGGCAAAAATGGGTATTTGTGTTGTATCTGCTATCCCGGCATATAGTTTTGCTGTAGTTATTAAATGAAGCAAACAGCTTATCAGCAGGTTCAATCTCATTTCAGGTGGTTTAAATATAAAGGTGGTTAAAAATTAAAATCTGCCTGAGTCAATTACATTTTTTTAATCACAAAGAACACTAAGGTTACGCAAAGAGCACAAAGATATCCTCTACGCTCTTTGCGATTTTCTTTGCGCCTCTGCGTGAAAATACGGTAACGAAACTATTTCCAACCCGGGTTTTGTACCAGGCTTTTATTTAGCACAAGCTGATCATTAGGCAGCGGGTATAAATAATAGTATTCCAGCCAGCCTAACGGCATTGTGTTATACACCACATATCCTTCTGCGCCTCCCCCGGCAATGTTTAGCGCATTTCCGTACTGTGTATTATCTACCCATAAACCTGTTTGTTGCTTATTCAGGTAATCGCCCTTTTTCCACCTGCGCAGGTCATTGAAGCGAAATCCTTCTCCCATCAGCTCTACTCGCCGTTCGCGGCGTATTTCCCATAAAACAGGAGCTACATCTGTATCCCGGTTTACATCAAAAGCGCCATCTATATCGGCAATGATCATATCCGGCATCTTCACTCTTCGGCGAAGCTTGTTGATGGTTTGGTCGGCCAATGTCTGGTCAAATTGTCCCAGCTCATAGCTTGCTTCAGCATAGTTGAGCAAGGCTTCCTCTATCCGGAATATCGGGGCATCCGTAGTATTTACAAAGCCGGTAGCATCAGTGGTGGCATTGTAAAATTTATAAAAATAGTAGCCTAACTGTGATACGGCGAATCCCTGCCCTTCATTAAATTTTCTGAAATGAGGTGATTTTCTCATTACATTACCGGCCCATTGCAGATAAGGAAGCCTTTTATACCCGGGTGATGAAATTGTAGTCATGGTATCCATGTATTCCCTGTCTGCTGCTATGCCGGTGTGCTTCCAAAAGATAGTGTTTTGGGAGGTAACCAAGTTGCCGGTGGCATCCGTGGTAGTAAACACTTTATATGGTGGAAGAACGGTAAGATACAACCTTCTGTCGCGATGCCTGAATTCATCATACGTGGAATGATCTCCATCATATACAGTACTGGTACTCACAGGTTTGCCATCCTGGCACAAATAGCTTTCAACAGCATCCTTCGATAGATCAAAATACCATTCTGACGTGCGCAGGTAACGTTGTATTCCATGAAGGTTTTGTCCTGCCGCATAAGACCGGTACAAAATTACCCCTGCTTTGCCGGCTAAATCTTCCGAATTAAAAATCTGGTCATAGTCCGCTAACAATGTTGGAAAATCGGCGGCAAGCTTTGCAGAGGCGGTACGGCAGGCCTCCAAGTACTGCTCTGCATTACCCAGTCCGTGATATTTTCTCCAGGTACCTTCAAATAATCCAAACCGGGAGATCAGCATCCGTACCACATGCACGTTAACGGTATTGGCGCCATCTCCCTTTGGATTGATATGCGATTCTGCCCATAAAAGATTGTCGAGAATGTTTTGAGCCACTGCATCTCTCGGAGCACGCTGCCCGTATAATATATCTTTATCATTGTCTTTTACTACATGCTCCAGCCAGGGCACATCGCCGAATTTGGAAAGCAACTGCATATACCTGGCGCTCCGGAAAGCATATCCTACACTTTTCCAGTGATCTTTTTCTGCCGGCGACATGGAAGACTGCTCTATATTGTCAAGCATGATATTCACCCGTCTTATGAAAGAAAAGTCCCAGTCTCCCCCTGAAGAGGGTATTGTTACGAGTTGGTAAGCCCATGGGTTTGAATTGAGAGAAGCTGTATTGCAAAGATTATCTGAATTGGCTTCCTCAAAAAGAGAAGTAGCGGTATTCAATATAGGCCCCTGCCCGTAACCATCAAACAGATCGTACAACCCCCATGCGTATGTTTTGAAATTCTCATACGTTTTAAATGATGTGGCTTCTGTTTGCTGATCTAATGGTATCTTGTTCAAAAAATCTTTGTTGCAGGAAGCCACCAGTACTACAATGAGCAATAATATATAAAAACGGTTTTGTTGCATAATGTTAAGCTTTAAAAAATCAAAAGTTGAGGTTGAGCCCAATGCTCATTTTCTGCATAATGGGATATTGCGCACCATACCCCTGATCTTTGAGCTCAGGATCTACTCCTGTAGGCAAATGCTTTTTGGTAAGCAGGTCGTCCCCGCTCACAAAAAGTCTCATGGAATTTATTTTAACTCTTGACAGCCATTGCATAGGGACACTGTAACCCAGCGTAATATTTTTTACACGCATATAAGCCCCGTTTTGCAAAAGCCGTGTCTGTACGTATTTATTATAGCTGCTGTTGCCGCCTCCCAAATTATAAATACGTCCATAGTAGGCATCGGTATTGTTAATGGTCCAATAATTGAGCAGGTTACTATACAACGTGCCATAGTTGGAGGAATAGGGATATGTAAGATCATTTACAACAAACAAATCTCTTTTGCCTACCCCTTGTATAAAGACCGAAACATCAAAGCCATGCCAGGCGGTACGTGCTGAAAAGCCATACTGGTAGCGGCGATTGGTATTGCCGATGATCCTTCTGTCGCCGGGATTATCTACTGTATTGTCTCCCGTAAATATTTTCCCGTCTTTATCAAGATCTTTGAATTTAATATCCCCCGGGTTGGGATTTTCGCCCTGGTAGTTGATCACTCCGTCACGTAATTTTCCTCCCAGCAGATTGCTGTTCAAACTGCCGTCAACAAAGTCCTCCACGGTATAGAACCCATCAGTTTCATAACCCCAAATCTCTCCTATTTGCTGACCTACATAATATTGTGTGAGGAGACGGGTTGTATTAATATCGTATTTGGTAATGAAGGCTTTGTTATCGGAAAGCGTAAATCCGAATTGATAATTCACTTTACCTATCTGGTCTTTCCAGGCAGCCTGCAATCCCCAGCCCATAGATTTTAAATCGGCGGTATTTTGAAGCGGAGCACTGGCACCCAATACAGCAGGCAGTTGTGCACCGGGGATCAGCATGCCTGTTGTGGTGCGCTTAAACAGGTCGAAACTGCCGGTAAACCTGTTGTTGAACAGCCCAAGATCAATGCCGAGATTCCGGGTGGTTACTTTTTCCCATGTAAAATCGCCGCTGATCAGTCCCGGAGCATCCAGCGTGAGGTACCTCACCCCGGATACATCAGCCCAGTTGGAAGTGGGCCGGGTTTTCATTCCCGAATAAAACAGATAATTACCAATGGACTGGTTGCCTACATTACCATAGCTTGCCCTGACTTTCAGATCAGACAGCACGGGTTTGAGCGCCTTCATAAATATTTCGTCTGATACCCGCCAGCCGGCTGATACGGAAGGGAAAAATCCCCATCTTCTTCCTTCGGGGAATTTGGAGGAGCCATCATACCTTCCCGTGGTCTCCAGTAAATACTTTCCTTTATATGCGTAGTTGAACCTGTAAAAGTATCCCTGCACCGCGTATTCAGAAAATCCGTCAAAACCATTGTCGTCCGGCTGGATAACACCGGTGCCGCCATCTAAATAAGGAAGGTTGGGATTGATCATGTTCGACATCTGCGCATTCAGCAATTCAAAATAGGAACTTTCCTGGTTAAATCCGGCAACCAGCGTAAACAGGTGATCATCCAGTTTTCTTTCGTAGGTACCGTAAATATTCAGGGCATGATAGTCTGTAAAATCAGTGTATTTATAATATTTTGCTTTATCAGCAGTAACGGTGGGGTTGGGAACAAAACTGGCTAATGTGATAATATTAAATGGTTTGTCATAGCTGGTATTAACAGTATTCGTCTTGTCGTAAGTATATTCTCCTACAACATTAAATCCCTTAAAAATATTCAGGGTTACTTTACCGGACAACCTGATATTGTCTAACCTATTGTTGCTTACCGCCGCGTTCTCAATCAGGTTCTTCGGAGTGGCATAGGGCACATGTACTCCGTCAATAAGAGAATCTCCGATCGGGCTGTAAGAAGGTAATACAGATGCCGATCCGAATATGTCAAACCCATATCCTGTATACGGGAAACGTTTATTGGCGTTGGAGTACATGGTACTCAACTGGGCATTTGCCCAGGGGGTAATCTGCGAATTGATAAAACCAGTAAGATTGTACCGCTTGTAACTATCCTTATTGGTTATCAGTATGCCGTCTTCATTGGTAAAAGCGCCCGCAATCCTGTAGGAAGTCTTTTCTGTTCCGCCGCTTATTGCCAGGTTGTGAGTTTGCTGGAAAGCGTTTTTGGAGACCATTTCCCCCCAGATATCATTCTCCCGTAAAGGATAGATAACACCGTTTTGAATAGTATATCCTGATCCGTACTGAGCCGGATTTTGGGCATAGTCATGCAATAAGTTTATCCATTCGTCTACATTCTGGCCGGTTCCCGGTGCAAAGTTCATGTCTTTAAAAGATTGAACGGTTTGGAGCGGAGTAGCTTTCTGAGGTACTTCCAGCGGACGGCTGAAGACCAGGTTGTTAGCATACTCAATACTTGTTTTTTTAGCGCCCGCCTTGTTTTTACTGGTGAGCAGAATAACTCCCCAGGCCGACCTTGCGCCATATATTGCAGCCGAGCCGGCATCTTTCAATACAGTTACGGTTTCAATATCATTAGGATTAATTAAGGAAAGCGAAGCTACCGGAACGTTGTCCAGTAATATCAGCGGTGAACTATTGGAGCCGGAACCGATGCTTGTGGTACCTCTTATATTCAGGCCTGTGGAAGCTCCCGGTTCACCCGAAGAATAGGTGATCTGCAGATCCGGTACAACGCCCTGCAGCAACTGTGCAATATTGGTGGTAGCCCTGTTGCCTGCCACTTCTTTCATATTAACGGTATTTACGGCGCCTGTTACATTGGTCTTTTTTTGAGTGCCATAACCTACCACTATTACTTCCGTTGCAGCAGTAATTTCCACCTGCATGCTTATTTCTAAAAATGCATCAGAACCGATGATTACAGAAGCCGTCTTATATCCCACGCGGGAAAATTCCAGTATATCTCCTGTATCTGCTTCTACCGTAAATCTTCCTTTTGAATCCGTGCTTACGCCTTTGCCGCTGCTGCGCACCACCACGGAAGCTCCGTCGAGCGGCATTCCTTTTTCATCTTTTACCACACCGCTGATCTTTTTCTGCATATCCTGAAGGTCCGGTGTTCCTTCCATGTGAGAAGAGGGGGCTGCCTTCTCTTTTATTACCACCGTTTTGCCGGTGATAATATAGGTGAGCGGTTTATCTTTCAGCACCTCTTCGATGGCCTTTTCCAGCGGCATCCGGTACAGGTTGACTGTTGCGTTGCCGGCCTTTTCAATTACTTCATAGGTATAAAAAAAATCGTAGCCGCTTTGCTTTTGAATGGCTTTAAATATTCTTTGCAAAGGAGCATTTTTTTCCGCCAGGGTAATTTGGGAAAACCCTTTTGCTCCTGCTGTGAGGCAGGCCAGAAGTAAAAAGATAGCAGTTAGTTTCATTGCAATGAGCAATTGTTTAGTTGAGCGGCTTCGTTTAAGGTCTTCTTCCGCAGCGCCTGCATTACTCCTGCAGAAAAAGCCTCCCGATATGGGACGGGCGAGGCCAAAAGCCTTTAATACCATAACTTTGTTTTGTTTGGGTTAATGAATAAATAATCTCGCTGATTGTATTAGGTGTTAATCCAGGCTATGGCCAGCGTGTTCCACCACTGCTGGCCATTTTAATGTATCCGAAACTTATTTAATGGTTTATGACGAATTCATGGTGATACAATAATCTTTCTCCCCTCTATACTACACTTCAAATGCCCCGTGGCTTCCAAAACATTGATTATTTCTGAGATGTTTACCTGTCTGGATATCGTTCCTCCAAAATGAGAAGTAATTTTTCCACGGTATTCAATATCCACATTATACCATCTTGCCACTTGTCGCATAACGGTTGTTATATCTGCCTTTTCTCCAAAAACGAATTTCCCGGTTTTCCATGCCATTACTTCTTCTATGTCTATATTATCAGTAACCAGTATTTCATTGGTAATGCGTGCCTGCTGGCCGGGCTGTAAAACTTTGGTGAAGCCGGAATGCTTTATTTTTACAGCACCTTCCAGTAATGTTACTTTAACGTTTGGTTCATCATCATACGCGTTCACATTAAAATGTGTTCCTAATACAGTCACTTCCATCTTGTTATTTGCCACTTTAAATGGTTTCGCCGGATTGCGGGTAACTTCAAAATAAGCTTCACCGGTTATGGAAACTTTTCGCTCATTTCCTGTAAATACCACGGGGTATTGTATAGTGGAACCGGCATTAAGCCATACATGCGAGCCATCGGATAGTTTAATGTCTATTATGTTGCTGCCACGGGGGTTTGATAGCGTGTTATACTGCGGTTCCGGGGCCATGCTGCCATCTGCGGTCTCATATGCAATTTGCCCATTGGCGAGTTTTACCAGCTTCACATTGCCTTGTATGGCTAGCTGCCCTTTACCAGCACTATCGAGATACAGCACGCTTCCGTCGGACAATGTAATAACTGCTTTACTGGTCTTTGGCGGTTTTACATCATTGGGAGCAACGGCAAGTACGGTTTCCCCCGGTATATTTTTTTTATGAAATAAGAAGAAGTAACTGCCCAGTCCTGCAGTCATTATAACAGCGGCAGCGGCCACCCAGCGACGCCATTCTATTTTTTTAACAGGCATCCCTTCCCTGGCAGATGAGTCCAGGATATTTTGCAATATCGAGGCTCCTTTTCTGGCGGGCATGTCATTTTCTAACGGAGTTTGTTCCCAGGTGGTTTCCAATAATTTTTCAAGGATCTTTTGATTTTCAGGTAGCAGGCAAAGCAAGGAAAGCTCTTTCTTTTCCTCAGGCGAGCAGGTTCCGGTACGGTAGCGGTTAAATAAATATTGTATGCGCTCATCCTTCATATATCATTATTGGAGTAAACAATAAGTATTCAAATGAATACTAAAAAATTCCCCGTTAACGGATATGTAACGAATGAGATGCAAAAGAGGATGAGGCGGGAAGACAACTTTTTTATGTAAGCTGGAACATAACCCAAATAGCGGTGGCTTGCAGTTTGTATTGCTGACCGATTTCTTCTCTTAAAAACCGAAGGGCTTGCCCCAAATGGGTTTTAATTGTATTGATAGACACACCAAGTTGTTCGGCTATCTGCTTATGCTTTAAGCCGTCCTGGCGGCTGAGAAGAAATATTTTACGTTGCTGAGGGCTGAGTTTGCTTACTGCCTCCTGTATGGAGTTCCGGATTTCTCTTTGACCGGCAGGGTCAACATTGGGAAGGAGCGGTATATCTTCCTGCTGCAGTTCAGCCAGGATCAGGGTTTCTTTGGCCATTCGCCGCAGCCCGCTAATGGCCTGGTTATGACAAACCCTGTACAGGTAGGCATTCATGTTTTCTATATTAGCCAGTTTCTCCCTGTGGGTCCATACTTTCAAAAACACATCATGCACGGTATCCTCCGCCATTTCCCTCGAGGAGGTAATGGTGAAGATGTAGTGATACAGCTTGCCCCTGTAATGATGGAAGATGGCCGTAAAGGCTTCTTCACTGCCTTTTGCTAACTGGTGCAGTAACGCTTTCTCATTATATGGTTGGGTATGTTCCAATATCTTTGTTTTCCAAAAATAGCAGAAATTTTAGAAAAGGCCGTATCGGATGAGTGCATTACAAATTGTCGGGGAGTTGACCAAAAAAGGTCATCGAATGTCTGATTTATTCGGGTAGGTGATGAAGACCTGTAGTTGTTTAAGCGATTCTTAGAGCCTTCATCTGTTTTTTATAAACCGGTAACGGTTGGTAAAATGTTTAAGCATATAATCCCAGACCCGTACAACTACTTTTGGGTGTTAACTGTCCAGTGCGTTACCGGATCACTTTAAATGTAATGGCAGGCGCCATTATTTTATTGCCGTTTTTCAGTTGCACAATCATGTTATCCAGTATCATCTGGTCGCCTTTAACGATATTATCTTTAATACTTTGCCGCCACAGTTCGGTCATTATACCGGTGTCGCTGAAATCGTTGATGCGCATATCGTCTGTTGTTTTTCGTGCGCCGGTTTCCGGATCTTCATAGCTGCTTTTAAATTTATAAATAGACCGGAAACGAACAATAGCATATTTATTTCCCTTTTCGTCACGGGCTACCAAGGAGGAATCAATAATACGGGAAAGTATATCCGAAGTGATATCGCCGCCTTTAAATCCGCCGATAGTTATCGTTACTTTAGGCAGTGCGGGTGGAGCGGTTGCGGGCTTTTTATTATTCTGCGCCAGCACGGTTACTGTAGAAAAGCATAATAGTAAGTATATCAATTTTTTCATTGAAGGAAATTTGCTGGATATGGCTTTATAAGCTACAAACGCCTGCAAAATAGTATTTATTATACAGCGGCTGTGTTAAAGCTGGTTATGCTTTTTTCTCAGGTGGTTTTTCACCTCCGGGTAGTGCTCTTTCAAACATATGGGCCAGGTTCGACATAGGTCCTTCCATTTTATGCGTAGGATCGTCCATGCTGTTATCCTGGAGCAATTTCCCTAATTGCAAAGAAGGCGGCAAATATTGCAACAGGGTTTGGCGTTGAGCGTCTAGCGTATTTTTTATGTTATCCATAGAAACACCCCTGTTGATTTCCTGTTGAACGATACGCATCGCTTCCTGTGCAATATTGTTCATTATTTTACGGGCTTCCTCTGCTGTTACTCCCGAATACTGCGCTATCTGATCGGCGATTTCATGTTGCTTTCCTCCAAAAATGCCGGGGTGTTGTTCTTTCAGGGCAGAATGCATGATCGCTTCAAAGCCTTTGCCTTTTACCCAAATAATGAAAAAGCAGTTAGGGTAGCCGGTACGGCGGCCTGATAGAGTTTTTCATCAGTAGAAAGACGGTCCCATGATTTCACTTCCTGTTCATTAGGATCTATCTTATGTAAGACATTGTAGCCAAGATTTTTGATAACCGTTTCTAATAAATTGACTGGCATAAAAAAAGATTTTGCAAATGATACTAAGAAAATGATGCCATAAATGTTGCTTTACCTTTTTCAATGAATAGCAATCCTGCGCATCGGAAGAAATATTATGGAAAAGAAGCGTTAATGATGATGGGAGGTGCAATAGCTGCGTTATGTTTGGCTGCGCTTACAGTAATATAACATGAAATTAGCCTGGGTGATTTTAAATGACCTGCCATTTATTGATATAAGAGCGGGATGGGTTTTCCCGGAATGTCTGTTTTTCTCCACAAGTATGGCATTCATAAAAAATGCTTCAGTTGTGCTTCGCCAAAATCGGACAGGCTGTTCAATTGCAAATCGGCGGCATTCCATTGGGGCAGGTTCCGCATAACTTTATCGGGAACCACCACACATTTCATTCTTGCGGCCTTGGCGGCGATCATGCCATTAAATGAATCTTCGAAGCAAATACATTTAATGGGAGCGGATTGCAGTTCCGCAGCGCAGGTAAGGTAAACTTCGGGATGGGGTTTGCCAAAGCTTAAAAACTGGGCAGAGGTCATGGCCTTGAGATAAGAGCGGATATTTAATTTATCGGCTACTACATGTACTACAGCCATTGGAGAAGATGTAGCCAGCCCTATTTTATATTGATGCTGCTGCAGCAGCGCAAAAATTTCCTGTACGCCGGGCATGGCTATCCCCCGGGCGCCAATCTTTTCAATTGCTTTTTGAATGGTTAGTTCAATAGCATCGTTGATAAACTCAGGTTTTATTTTAAAGTAATGAAACCAGTGGGTAATCCACTCTTCGGTACGCAAACCCCTGGTATCGTGGTATTGTTTTGTTGTTAGCTGAATGTTGAATTCCTGTAAAACTTCTGCCGCCGCCTCTTCCCATAAGGGTTCAGAATCAATGAGCAATCCATCCATGTCGAAAATTACGGTATCTGTTTGCATGCTGCAAATATAAAGGAAACGGGGTAGGGAATGGTGAGAGGTAAGAGGTGAATGGTGAGAGGTAAGAGGTAAGAGGTGAATGGTGAGAGAAAGCGTTGCGCAGGGATTAACAAAGTTTTTGCAAATAGCCTATATTGCAAAGTAAATGAGGAGTATAAATATTTACTAATGGTTTCATTTTTTGAAAGGCTTCGCTATGTAAAACTGGTACGAAAGATCGTATATGTTATTATTGGGTCCCTCTCTTATCCGGGACTGGCAATGATGAACCGTATTAAAATTTCGGGTACGGAGCAGCTCAGGAACTTACCCCGGAAAAATGTATTGTTTGTGAGCAATCACCAAACCTATTTTATGGACGTGATCGCTTTCCTGCATATTTTTTGCGCAGTAAAGTGGCGGAAAACAAACAAGCTGGGTGTTCCCTATTACCTGCTTAATCCTTTTACCAATGTATATTTTGTTTCGGCGGAAGATACCATGCGAAAAAATTTCATGAGCAGGTTAATGGCACTGGCAGGCTCCTTAACTGTTAAGCGCACGTGGGTGGAAGACGATAAGACCGTACGAAAAGGGTTAAACCCTTCCGACACCAAAAAAATTTTAAAGGCACTTAGCCGGAGCTGGGTAATTACTTTCCCCCAGGGAACTACTACTCCTTTTGCACCCGGGCGTAAGGGCACGGCCTTTTTAATAAAGCAAAGCCGTTGTGTGGTAGTGCCTATAGTAATAGATGGTTTTAATAAGGCGTTTCATAAAAAGAACCTGAAGCTTATGCGGAAAGGCGTGTTGTTAACCGTAAACTTTAAGGCGCCGCTTGCCATAAATTATGAAGACAGCTTAGATAAGATATTAGATCAATTGATGGATGCAATAGAACAAAGCGATGCGTATAAAGCTAAAACTGTGTAGTTTCCGTCCCTTTAAAAAAAAGTGCTTTCAGCTCAAGCGCTTCTTCAGGTTTCATTTTTCCACCTAACACCAGCCTGAGCTGCCTTCTTCTCATGGCACCTTCATATAATTGCTGTTCATCTTCCGATTGAGGTGTAAGCTGTGGAACGGGCGATGGGGCTCCCGAAGCGTTAAGGGCTACAAAGGTATAATAGGCTTCATTGCTTTTGTATTTATGCTGCCGTTTTAAATCTTCTCCCCATACATGTAAATGTACTTCCATTGACGTGGTGAATGCCCGGCTTACTTTGGCTTCAATATATACGGCGTTTCCCAGCAAAATCGGGGCTTCAAAAGAGATGTTATCAACGGAAGCCGTAACCACCGGGGCATTGGCGTGCTTTTGCGCCGCCAGCGCGGCAGCAATATCCATCCAGTACATGAGCCTGCCGCCCATCAGGTTTCCAAACACGTTGGTATCATTGGGTAATACCAGTTCTGTCATTATTATTAATGATTCACCGGCCTTCTTTGAAACGGGTTCCATTGAAAAAATTTACACAAAGATAAGGATTGGGAGCGGGCATTTATTTATACGCCGGGGATATATCCTTTTTCGAACCTGAAAGGAGTGTAAAGGGAATCCGCTGATCTTGTGTGCGCTTATGCGTTGGCAATAAAGGTATAAATAATCAGTATAGCTATTAAAGTAACCCTTATTGTTACGATATTGGAGGTAATGCTTCTTTTCATAGTTTTTTTGTTTTTAAACAGGAACGATTAAATATTTTAAAACACCATCGGGCAGCGTAAAATACCGGATGAACCGCCGTTGCCTCCAAGGCGGATGCCTACTTTAATAGTGGCGGCATAATACGAGTCATTACGGGTAGGCGTACCCCGTTTGTCGCCTGCATTGTAAGAAGGAATTCTTACTCCGGGGCTTACCTGCTGCGCTTTATTGTGCATTTGTTTGGCAATAGCCGCTGTTTGTGAGCCCGCGCCAAAATAGCTGTCGAAATCACTGTCGGCAATAAATTCTGTTCCTATGTCATCAATATAGTCGGTAAAGGTTTTCCGGTTTACGATTTCAAATGCGGCGCTTACTTTATCGGAAAAATAATAACGTATACCCACACCGTAAGGAATATTGATCTGTGTGAGGCTGTATTCTTTTTTGTTGGGATACTGAGGCATGCCCTGACCTTCGGTGCGCAAAGGTTTCAGGTCAACCCAGGTTTTTGTACCATTGGGTGCGATATATTGACCTTGCGGGTTAAAATGAAAGACGCCAATACCAATTACGCCGTAAGGACGGAATTTATGATACAGGTCTTTATCATCATTTTCAAGGAATACCAGGGGGTATATTTCGCCCGTTAACGTAACTTCCTGTATAGGAATACGGGCAGAAAGATTTCTGTTCTTGCGGGCAACTTCAGGTCCGCCCTTATCCACAATAATACTGTCGGCGCCTTCAAGCGTTGTGAAGTTGGCAGCCAGTGTAATACCCAGGAACTCGCTTGGACGAATGGTGAGATAAGCACCCTTCATCAGCTTGGTCATCTGGATGTTATTGTCTTTCAAAAAAGTTTTACCTGTACCATAGCGTCCGCCTAAATCGCCAAGCAAATTAGAAGGGCCTACATTGATCCCTATTTCGTATACAGGCTTATCAAAAAAGATATACTGACCGTACGATTGTACAGAAAAGAAACTTATGGCCGTAATAATACAGGCACGAAAAACCAGGTTGGGTAATTTTTGTGTCATGAGAGCGGATTTATGCTTTCAAAAAGTATTGGACTGACCTAATTAACGGGCTGTACTGTAAAATAGTATAGCACAAAAGACAAGGAGGTAGAGGAATGGATAGGATAGAAATTGCAGAGAAACAGAAATATGCTTTAAGGGAGGATCATTTTAATATGTTCAATCTTGTCTTCCAGGTAGATATCGCTATCCTCCAGGAATCCCAGGCTTTCATAAAATTTTTTGAGGTATAACTGGGCGCCGATCCGGATTGGTGTACGTCCAAATAATTGATATACAGCAAGAACAGAACGTTCCATCAACGCTTTACCTATGCCGGTTCCCCGAACCTCTGCTGCATTAACCACTCGTCCAATTGCAGCTTCCGTATATATTATCCCGGGGGCAAACAGGCGGGTATAGGCTACCAGGTTGTTTTCGCTCCATGCGCATAAGTGCCACGCTTTCTGATCGTTATCATCAGCATCAAGAAAAGTGCACTGCTGCTCCACCACAAATACTTTCATACGCAACTGCATTATTTTGTACAACTCATGCACTGTGAGCTCATCGAATGTTTTAACCGTCCATTGCAATTGCATAAGAATTTGATGTATGGTAACCGAATACAAAGTTCCAAAAAGCAAAAAACAAGAACCAAATAAAAATTCAAATCCGAAGCAGAAAGTTCGAAATTCGAAGCCAAATGCAACCGTAAACTACAAACGATAAACTGTAAATTAAAAAAATCCAAAGAGGAAGAGCTCAGCCTGTCGTTAGCATAACTCCCCTGAAACCTGAACCCTGTAACCCGAGCCCATCTCAAATTTTAAATCTCAGATTTCAAATTTAATATCCATACTTCTCTTTCCATAATCCCTTCAGCCATTTTCTTAATTCCTCTTCCCTTGCATTTTTACCGGGATTATAAAATGCCGTTCCCTTTATTTCATCCGGTAAATATTCCTGTGCCGAAAAGCTATGCTGGTAGTTGTGCGAATATTGATAGCCTTTTCCATAGTCTAAATTTTTCATCAGTTTTGTGGGTGCATTGCGTATATGCAATGGCACGGGAAGATCACCAAATTGCTTAACCGCAGCCAGTGCCCCGTCAATAGCAAGATAGGCGGCATTGCTTTTAGGTGATGAAGCAAGATAGGTAGCGCATTGCGATAATATTATCCTCGACTCCGGGTACCCGATCTTATTCACCGCTTCAAACGTGGCATTGGCCAGCAAGAGGGCATTGGCGTTGGCATTGCCAATATCTTCACTTGCCAGGATCACTAACCGCCGTGCAATGAATTTTACGTCCTCGCCGCCTTCAATCATTCTTGCCAGCCAGTA
>CAYVEI010000087.1:0-15929 GCA_964450515.1 uncultured Terrimonas sp.
TCCAGCCAAAGGGAAAAGCATTATGCTGAATATTTTTAAGCTCAAAATGAGGAAGAGTGGCGCCGGCAAAGATCAGCAGCTCCACCACGGCCAGGATGGTAATTACCAGCTCGAAAGTAGCAGCAGCTTTTACACCGTAAATATTAAGCGCCGTAAAAATAACATATGCGGTTATGGCAATAACGGTAACGGATACTCCCGGGAAAAAAATATGAAAATAAGCCCCTATGGCCGCCGCAATGGCCGGAGGGGCAAATACAAATTCTATGATCTGCGCCATCCCCGCTATAAAACCGGCGTCTTTTCCCAATGCCCTGGTGGCATAATCAAAAACACCACCTGCTTTTGGAATGGCGCAGGCCAATTCGGTATAGGAAAAAGTGAACGTAATATAAAGAACAATGATGAGTAAGGTAGCCAGCGCTAACCCATAGGTACCTCCGGCAGCAAGGCCAAGGTTCCAGCCAAAATACATGCCCGAAATAACATATCCTACGCCCAGTCCCCAAAGCATTAACGGGCCTAAGGTACGGGGTAAATGAGTGCCGGTTGAGGGTTGCTTTGAAGAAGAAGCCATAGCTGAACTTATGCGTTGAAGGTAGTAAAATATGCCGGAATTTTATTACATTAGAATTATGAAAAACACCCTCTGCTGCCTGCTAACGCTGTGCTGTTTTTTGCGTATACATGCGCAGCAGCCCGTCCGGTACGCTGTGCTCCTGCACGAAATCATGGCCAACCCTCCTGCATCATCTTCCGTATTGCCCGATAGCCGGTACATCGAACTCTATAACGCTTCCCCAAATGCATACGATCTTTATGAATGGAAGATCAGCGATGGCAGCAATACTGCTGTAATTAAAACGCATTTTATATTGCTCCCGGATAGTTTTGTGATCCTTTGCCCAACCGGTGGCGCGCAGGCGCTTTCAGCTTTCGGCTCCGCTATCGGCGTTAGCCGTTTTCCCACCTTACGGGTTAACGGCGACATGCTCTGGCTTTTGTCGGATGAGGATATTGTAATACATGCTGTACAATACAACCGTACCTGGTATGGTAATGAAGTAAAAAGCGCCGGTGGGTGGTCATTAGAAATGATAGATGCAAAAAATCCCTGCAGCGGTGGCAGCAACTGGAAAGCCAGCGCAGATGCCAGGGGCGGAACACCCGGAGCAGCTAATTCCATAGCAGGAGATAATAAAGATGAAACAGCGCCGCAGTTGCTGCGCTCCTATGCAACAGACAGCCTGCATCTCCTGCTGGTATTTGATGAATCATTAGACAGCCTGCAGGCCACCGTAAAAGAAAATTATATCTGCAGCGATGGCATGATCATTGAACAGGCAGCGCCACAGGCACCTTTCTTTAATACCGTACAATTACAATTGAATAAACCGCTTGCAAAAAATAAAACATATACCCTGCAGGTGAAAAATGTATACGATTGCAGCGGCAATATCATCAGCAGCCCTACTACCGTAAAAGCAGGCAGGGATGAGATGCCTGAAACGGGGGATATAGTAATTAATGAAATTCTTTTTAATCCTCCTGCAAACGGGTCAGACTATGTGGAATTGTATAACCGTAGCAACCACATCATCAGCGCCAAAACATTGTATATGGCCAACAGGAACAGTGCGGGTAATATAAATAGCCTGAAGCAGCTTAGTAGTGAAGATCTTTTGATTTTCCCGGGCAACTTTATAGTTGTTACAGATAACGCCGTCGCGGTTAAAGAGCAATTCCTGGTGAAAACGCCCGGCGCTCTTATAGAAATAACAACCATGCCGTCTTACCCAAATGCCTCCGGCACCGTAGTATTATTGAATACCTTGGGTGAAGTAATAGATGAGTTGCGGTATGATGAAAAATGGCATTTTGAACTTATTACCAACTATAAAGGCGTATCGCTGGAAAGAATAGATTACAACCTGCCAACGCAGGATAAAAACAACTGGCATTCCGCCGCCGCCAGCGCAGGATATGGAACGCCCACTTATCAAAATTCGCAGTTCAAAGCCAATGAACAGTTGCAGGGGGAAATCAATATCAGTCCCGGCGTTTTTTCGCCTGATAATGACGGACATGATGATTTTCTCACTATTGCTTACCAATTTCCCGAGCCCGGTTATGTATGCAATATTACCGTGTTTGACGCCCGCGGCAGAACCATCCGTTACTTAGTACGTAATGGCATTTGCGGAACCGAAGGCAATTTCAGATGGGACGGGCTGGATGAAAAAAATCAACAAATAAGCACGGGCATTTATGTTATACTAACGGAAGTGTATGCCACAGGCGGTAAAACAAAAAAATTTAAGGAGGCTGTAACACTGGCGAGGCTGAGATAGTAGGATTGCAAAACACGGAGGCATACTTTGCGGCGATGGGCTTCACAACTATATCATTGCATTGATATGTGCGCCCAACAAGTACTATTTTTCTTTTGTTATTGGTTACTTTTTTTGCGGAAAAAAAGTAACCAATAAAGCCGCCGGAAAACGAATACCTCCCGTTTTCCGGAGGGAGCCCTGATGAAACTTTACTGCTACTGTAACTTCAGCTTCATTTCACTGATGCTTTCTCCTGAGTTGAGCGTGGATTTAATTCAGATGTAATTTTACTTGTCATTCCTAAAACAAGAACCAATACTTATATGCGTTTATAATAATTGAGCCCGGCAGTGGAGTTAATCCCACCCGCTTATATACTGTCCTCAATTGCTCAATATATCTTCTACCTATCCCGAAGGGGATATAAGGTTTATAAAAAACCATAGAGGAAGCCTTCGACCCCGAAGGGGTCGTACCATTTAGTATGACTGAATTACAGACCTGCAACCCTTTCAGGGTAGTATAACAATGCTTACACGCCATAAGTTGCCTCTCAAAATTGCTGAAGCCGGGGCAATACTTGTCATTTTCAAACTACTTAAGCGTTCGCTTATATGCTCATAATGCCGACATTTGCGTTTAAAATATGCGGGAAAGGTGAAAAAATAAAGAAGGCCTTTAAATAGTTTTACATTATTATAACCGGCATTTAAATTTACCTTCCGATATCCCTTATCCTGATCCTCTCATTTTATCCATCATCATATAAATCTCAACAGTGAACCAACGGCAACTTTTTTTACAGCATGTAGCGCAAACTTCGGATGCGCCACTGGCGCTTGAAATTGTAAAAGCGGAAGGATCCACCCTGTGGGATGTAAATGGCAAGGCATTCACAGACCTGATTGCCGGTATCAGCGTATGCAATATTGGTCACCGGCACCCGGCCGTTACGCAAGCTATTAAAAAGCAGGTGGATCAATACCTGCACCTGCTTGTATATGGCGAACTTGTTGAAACACCCCAGGTAGCCTATGCACATTACCTTACACAACACTTGCCGGCTTCATTGAACTCTGTGTATTTTACCAATTCAGGCGCCGAAGCCACGGAAGGTGCTATGAAATTAGCCAAACGGCATACCAACAGAACACAAATCATCGCCTTTAATCAATCGTACCACGGATCAACACAGGGTGCGTTAAGTATCATTGGAGATGAATACTGGCGCAACGCCTACCGGCCTTTATTGCCCGGCATTTTGCACCTGAACTACAACTCGTTTGACGACCTTGAGCACATTACTACAGCAACAGCCTGTGTTATTGCCGAAACCGTGCAGGCAGAACGCGGCGTTATTGCTCCTTCCAAAGCGTGGATGCAGGCGTTGCGCGAAAAATGTACGAGCACCGGCTGCCTGCTGGTATTAGATGAAATTCAAACGGGGTTTGGCAGAACGGGGAGCCTGTGGGGATTTGAGCAACTGGAAACCGTTCCTGATATTGTTTTGCTGGGTAAAGCGCTGGGTGGCGGAATGCCCCTGGGTGCTTTTGTTGCGGATAAGCAACTCATGTGGAGCCTTACCAGCAACCCCGTTCTCGGACATATTACTACATTTGGCGGGCATCCGGTTAGCTGTGCTGCCGGATTGGCCGCCCTGAAAGCTTTGCAGGAAGAAAATATGATAACAACGGTAAGAGCTAAAGAAAATCTTTTCCTTTCGTTACTGAAACATTCTCAAATTAAAGCTGTGCGTTCAGCGGGCTTACTGATTGCTGTTGAATTTGAAAGCTTCGAAAAAAACAAGGCCGTTATTGACAGGTGTATTGAAAACGGCGTTCTTACCGACTGGTTTTTATTTGCCCCGCAATGTATGCGTATCGCTCCCCCGCTCAATATCAGCAATGAAGCAATCATTAAGGCCTGCGAAACTATTATTGACGCTACTAACAAAGTATAGCTGCTACCATTCCTGCCTTACGGTGGATGGCTTGTTGGGTTTTGAAAATAAATGTAATACATTCACATTTTCAGGAACAAATGAATTATGAACGATAACAGAGCGGTTATTGAAAAATTTTACACTTCTTTTCAGCGTTTGAACGCTGGCGGCATGAATGCCTGCTACAGCGATGATATCATTTTCAGCGATCCGGTATTTGGTCTCTTAAAAGGTGACGATGTAAAAGTAATGTGGGAAATGCTTTGCACAAATGCAAAAAATTTTTCGCTCAGCTTTTCCGATATCGAATTGCTTGATGAAGGGTATGCTACCTGCCAATGGAAAGCCACCTATACCTTTTCCAAAACAGGCCGTAAGGTAACGAACAACATTAAAGCCTTTATGCGTTTAAAAGACGGAAAGATCATTGAGCACAGCGATGCTTTCAGGCTCAGCACCTGGCTGGCGCAGGCTTTTGGATGGAAAGGCGTACTGTTTGGCTGGACAGGCTTTATGAAAAGAGCGGTACAAAAAAACGCCCGGAAAAATCTGATCCGGTTCATAGCCACTCATTATCCCGACCCGGAAACATAAACAAAATCATTACTTCATTTCTACCACCTCACTTTTAGCGATGATATGGTATAGCTTAATGGTGAGCGCATGAAAAAGAATTTTAGCATTGGCATTTCTTTCAATATAATACGCCGCTTTATCTAATTCTTCTATGATAGCCTGGTGCTGATGCAGGGAAGCGATCTTATTTAACCGTAATGCAAAATCCCTTTCGGTATCCGGTAATTGCTCACCTGTTCCCGGCATTACCTGCAGGCGGATGGTTTGTTGCAGTAAATGATTGAAATAGCGCAAAAATTGCTTTTGCTTTTCCCTGCCCTGCCGGCTTATTTCTTCAATCCATTTTACCTGCGCAATAGGCCCGGTTTTTAAAATAGCGTTCAGCCATTCCCGTAATATGCCCTGCCAGTCATCGCCCGAATGCTGCAGCAATTGCAACGCTTCATGATAATTACCTTCGCTTACCCATGCCATCTGCCCTGCCTGTTCCGGTGCAATATTTTCTCTTTCAATTAAAGCGCCTGCTATATCTTTTGTATCTAATGCCGGAACCTTAACCAGTTGCGTACGGGAAAGAATGGTAGGCAAAATAAGACTTTCATTTTCCGCTACCAGCAGAAACAGGGTATCCTGCGGCGGCTCTTCTATCAGTTTAAGTAATTTATTGCCGGCATTGCCCAGGTATTCGGGCAGCCACATCAGCAGAATTTTATACCGGCTTTCAAAACTTTTGAGACTCAGCTTGCGGATAATATCGTTGCATTCGTATGCTGTAATATTACCCTGCTTGTTTTCGGCTCCTATAAACTGCAACCAGTCGTACCCGTTACCATAGGGGTATTGCTTAATGAATTCTCTCCACTCCGTAATATAATCCGAACTTAAAGGCTTGTCGCCACTTTTCCTGGGAACAACAGGATAGGAAAAATGAATATCCGGATGAATGAGTCCCCCCGCTTTCGACCATGCAGGCTGCTCCTGCATCCAGGCATCAGCCTGCTGCCAGCTTTCATTTACAGGCAGCACATTGGCTGACCCGGTGTCAACTTCACCAAACAGGGACAGGGAATCAGTGGCAGGATCTCCGGTATTTGTATAAGAAAAAAGACTTACATAATTAGCAAAGGCCAAAGCCAGCGGTAACGCGCCTGAGCCTTCTTTTCCTAAAAATAATAAAGCATGGCTTAAGCGGTTTTGTTGTACCAACTGTAAAAGCTGCTGTTTTACATCCTGTAGCCCTATAACATCCTTAAATAACATAGGCTGCTAAAATAAGCATTCCCGTGAAAGTAAATCTGAAGGAAAGTTTTTTTACCTGAGCAAACGGGCGGCTTTAGTTAGCTTTTCCTTTTTGAAGCTCTTTTTTACCGGCTCGCCTAATTTCTCCATTACAAGTGCCGCACAGCCAATCAGCTCGGCCTCATAGCCCAGGGTAGAAATAGCAATTTCCGTATTAATGGCAAGCCGGGGGATACAGTGTTCGTTGAGCGCCTGCTGTATAGGTGCCTGCCAAATTTTACCTGCCAGCGCTCCCCTGCCACTCAGCACCACAATACCGGGATTAAGCAGGTGAATTAATATAGCAATGCCCCTTCCTATATTATACCCTGCTTCCGAGAGCAGCTCTATGGCAAAACGATCGCCTTTTCCCGCCGAATGAATAATAGCTTCGGCATCTTTTTCCAGGTCCTCTTCTTTTCCCGAAAGCAGGCGCTTCAGCGCGCTTACTCTTCCTGCCTGCATCCCCTCTTTCGCTTTCTCTACGATCACAAACAGCGATGTTTCTGTTTCGAGGCAACCGCTTTTACCGCAACTGCATAATTTGCCATTGTTAAAAAGGGGTATATGACTAAACTCTCCCGCAAATCCATTATCTCCTCTAAAAAGAGCGCCTTCCAATATCATGCCCAGTCCCACACCCCAACCGATATTAATAACCATCGCATTTTTCCTGTTGCGCACAGCGCCAAACCTTAATTCCGCCAGCCCTACAATACCCGAGTCATTTTCAATATAGGTGTGAAGCCCGGTGCTTCCTGATATATAATCCGTAATGCTTTCATCTTTTGTTGGTAAAAAGGTATAATTAAGCCCCTGTTGCGGATCAACAAAGCCGGGCATGCCTATGCCAATACCTGCAATCTTGGTTTTGCTGATACCCGACTGCTTAATTACAGATTCAATTTTGTTGGTAAGTACCGGTAAAGCCATTGGATTATCCGCCAGCCGGAGCTCAAATTTTTCCACAGCACAAACATGCTTATTTTGCATATCCATTATAGCGATGCGGGTAAAAAACTGATCCATAGCTACAGATACAATATACAGCACATCTGCCCTGAGCGAATACATTAACGGGCGCCTGCCGCCACTGGAAGGTGCATAGCCGGTTTCCACAACTATACCTTCTGCAATAAGCTCATTCAGTATTTTGGTAGTGAGAGAAAGGCTTTTATCTATTTTATAACTCAGCTCAGCACAGGAAAGCAGGTTGGAAAAGTAAAGTTGCCTGGTGATTTTTCTTTTATAAGATTGACTTTTACCTGTCATACAGATGAATGAATACCTTCGTTTTTTACAATAAAAGGTAAGTTAATACAAGTTTTTTAGAAAAATAAAAATCAATAGACAGCAAACCGGCGCTTATCTGTTATCCCTTATTGAACGTTAAGTGTATTACCCGACTTACGCTTCCTGCCCCATCCAAATGGCGCCGCCAATACTACTGCGAAGGGCGCCGGTTACCGATAACAATACATTATTTTCCTCCCGCCAGCGGAGGACGCCTATTAAAGCCATTACCAGCGCTTCCTTGAATTTGACCGTTTTTTCATCAGGAACCAGCAGTTCAACGTTGTACTGCTTTACCTGCTTCTGTATGCGTTGTATTAAAAAAGTATTAAATGCGCCACCACCCGTAACCAGCATTTTTGCAGGTTCGGTTCCGGGGTTCATATTTCTTTTAATTTGCTCTACCGCTGCTTTAACCTGCAGGGCTATATGTTCCGTGTAAGTACACAACGCATTTCCCAGGTGGGGCTCTTCCTTTAATATCAGCGGGTATACCTCGTTATTTCCAAAATCGTTAGACAGAGATTTGGGGTACTGTGCCTGGTAAAAAGGGAAACTGTTTAATGCATCCAGTAATGTTGTGTTCACTTTGCCGGAGGCTGCCATCTGCCCGCCTTCATCGTATGCTTTACCAACCTTAGCCGCAAGCAGGTTCAACACACGGTTGGCAGGGCAAATATCAAACGACACGTACGTATCGCCGCTATGGGCAGAAAGATTAGCAATGCCCCCGATATTCAGGCAATAGTCATATTCACTAAAAAGCAGCTTATCTCCTACAGGCACAATAGGGGCGCCCTGCCCTCCCAGCGCCACATCCAATGCCCTCAGATCACTGATAACCGGGATGCCTGTTTCGGCCGCTATAGCGGCTCCATCTCCTAACTGCGCGGTCATTTTTTTATCCGGTACATGAAAGGTTGTATGTCCGTGAGAAGCAATGAACTGCACCTGGTAGTGCAATTGATGTATGTTAATAAATGTATTCACCTGTTCTCCCAGGAAATGGCCATATCCGGCATGCAACAACTGGTAATCCAGCGCATTAAGTTGTATGGCAGATTGTAATTTGTTGGTCCATTCCTCCGGATACGGATAACAATCTGCATATTCTATATCAAAACTCCATGTGCCTGCGTTTTCATGAAAATGGACGTAAGCAATATCAAGCCCGTCTAATGAACTGCCGCTCATAAGGCCAATAGCCCGGTAAATCATTAAAGAAATTTTAGATTACAAATTACTGCGTTTAGATTTGTTGCATAAAACTATTGATTTACACGGAACTATTGGTAACCCAAACAATGTTTTATGGTTATAAACCTTAGTGCAGCATATTCTTTAATGAGTACCTGGGTAAGCGAGTTAAGGCATACGGAAATACAAACAGACAGGATGCGTTTCCGAAAGAACTTAGAACGGATAGGCGAAGTAATGGCTTACGAAATAAGCAAAACATTAGCATGGGAGGAAAAGGAAATCCCTACTCCCCTGGGCATATCCGTATGTAAGGTAATGAAGGAGCAACCCGTGCTGGCTACCATTTTGCGTGCAGGATTGCCTTTTCACCAGGGGGTGCTGAATTTTTTTGATAAAGCGGATAACGCCTTCGTATCTGCCTACCGGAAGCATCACAGGGACGGGTCTTTTGAGATCAGCATTGAATATGTTTCCTGCCCGGATCTGGAAAACCGTGTACTGATCATTTCAGATCCTATGCTGGCAACGGGTGCATCTTTAGTTAAAACACTGCAGTTTTTAAAAGCAGTTGGGCAGCCAAAGGAAATTCATATTGTTTCGGCAATTGCCTGTACGGTAGGTATTGAATATGTTCGCAGGGAATATCCTGAGGTGAAAATATGGTGCGGCGCTATAGATGATGAGCTAACAGCCAAAGGATATATTGTGCCGGGGTTGGGAGATGCCGGCGACCTTTCATTTGGCTCAAAGACACAATCTTAACCGAAATATTCGTAACTTGACAAACAATTTAACCAGGATGAAAAAAGTCCTCGTACCACTGCTGCTTTTTGTGTGTATGAATGCTTATGCGCAGGACCCGCATTTTTCACAATTCTTTTCATCACCGCTTACGCTGAACCCGGCCTATACGGGTAAGTTTGACGGCACTTTCAGGGTAGCCGGCAATTACCGCAATCAATGGCCCACTATTAATAACGCTTTTACCACAGCTACCGCTTCGGTTGATTTTGCGATGCTGCAAAACCGTATTCCCGAATTTGATACCTGGGGCGTAGGCATCATGGGCCTGAATGACCAGAGTGGTAATAAAACACTCACCAATAACTTCATTTCACTTTCCACTGCCTATCATAAAGCATTGGATGAAAATGGATATCATACCCTAACCGTTGGCTTCCAGGGAACTTATGCCAACAAACGGCTTAATGTCCTTAAGCTCACATTTGAAGATATGTTGCAGGCAGATGGCTTTACGGGAACAACAAGAGAAGATTTCGCCGATAATAACAATAATGTTGCGCTGAATTACTTCGATGTGAATGCGGGTTTGCTCTACAGCGGCAGCACCAATGGTTATAATAATTTTTATTTAGGTGCATCATCCTATCATATCAACCGGCCGAAAGAGTCTTTTAAAGGAGGCAATTATATCCTGAATCAAAGGCTTACGATCCACGGTGGAGGGTATGTTCCCATTGGCCGCATCACTACTTTTCATGGCAGCTTTATACACCAGCGCCAGGCGGGCGCCACAGAAACCGTGCTGGGCGGCGCTATCGCTTTTAACCTGAGTGATGATGAAGATCTGGAAGCCAGTTTATACACCGGGTTGTGGTATCGTTTTGGCGATGCTTTTATTCCTTATGTAGGTATTGAATTTTCGGGGTTCCGGTTAGGATACAGCTATGATATCAATAATTCTTCCCTGAGCACTGCATCCAACAGCAGGGGTGGAAATGAAATTTCACTCATTTTTGTAAGGAAGCCTTCTGATCCCGGCAGGAAAAAGCTGGGTTGCCCCAAGTTTTAGAAAAGTCCAGGCTATTTTACCATGAGTTTTCTGTGTTTGTTATCTTTCAACACATAAGCACAGTAGAGACATAGGAACACAATAGAAAGAACAAGAAGAAACTATGTGTACCTATACACCACCCATGATGATCCCGGGGTATATTAAGGGTTTCTACCCAATTTTTCCGGAGCCGAAATAGCTATGCAGCACTTCGGGCAGCGCAATATAATTTTCCCGTTGATTATTCTCAAGCAGGCAGGCCACAATGCGGGGCAGGGCCAGCGAGCTGCCGTTTAAGGTGTGCAGCAACTGGTTCTTGCCATTTTGATCTTTGAACCTGATCTTAGCCCTGTTAGCCTGGTAAGCTTCAAAATTACTCACAGAGCTCACTTCTAACCAGCGTTCCTGGGCGGCGCTGTATACTTCAAAGTCGTAGGTAAGGGCCGAAGTAAAGCTCATGTCGCCACCACATAGTTTTAAAATGCGGTAGGGAAGTTCGAGGCTACCCAGCAGCTTTTCTACATGCGTTACCATTTCTTCCAGCACGTCATAACTTTTACCTGGATGCGCAAGCTGTACAATCTCCACCTTTTCAAACTGGTGCACCCGGTTTAGTGCGCGCACATCTTTTCCAAAACTGCCCGCTTCCCTTCTGAAGCAGGGCGAATAGGCCGTCATTTTCACGGGCAGGTTCTCTTCCTTTATAATTTCATCCCGGTAAATATTGGTAAGCGGCACTTCTGAGGTAGGGATCATGTAAAAATTGTCGGCAGCCATATAATACATCTGCCCTTCCTTATCCGGCAACTGGCCGGTACCATACGCGGAGGCTTCATTTACCATAAAAGGCGGAAGGTATTCGGTATAGCCTGCGGCGGTATTATAATCCAAAAAATATTGTACCAGGGCTCTCTGCAGCCTGGCGCCCTGCCCTTTATACAAAGGGAAGCCGCTACCGGTAATTTTAGCCCCGGTTTCAAAATCAATGATGTCGTATTTTTTTATCAGATCCCAATGGGGAAGCGCCTGCTCCGGTAAATGAGGCTTCGGGCCGCCTTCCCGCACCACCACATTATCTTCCGGTGTTTTGCCGGCAGGCACCTTATCGGAGGGCAGGTTAGGCAGCTTTACCAGTTCATGCTGCAACAGCTTTTCCGTTTCGGCCAGCTTCACATTCAGCTCACCGGTCTGCAATTTATAATCAGCCACTGATTTTTTTGCGTTCTCCGCTTCTTCTTTCTGCCCTTTGGCAATAAGCTGTCCTATAGTTTTGGAATGGCTGTTTACTTTCGACTGAAGCGTTTCCAATTCAAGCTGAAGGGCCTTCCTGTCATCATCCAATACAATAATCCTGTCAACCAGCTCAATACCGGGAAAATTTTTAATCGCCAGCTTTTCTTTTACACGGGCCGCATCCTGCCTGATTATATTTATTTGTAACATGTTCAGCAATTTCAGGCAAAGGTAATTGTTGACGCAAAAGAACCAAGTATTCAAAAGATAAGAACGGGTAATATGCAAAAATCCGAAGCCTCAAATCCGAAATTCAAAGTAAAAGCGACAAGAACCAAATGACAAGAACCAAATAAAATTCAAATGCCAAATCCGAATACTAAAGTTCGAAATCCGAGGCCAAATACAATCATAAACCACAAACTATAAATTAAAAAACCGAACATTCAGCCTGTCGTTAGTAGTTACCATCACCGGATAGCTGATAGCCGCAAACAATGCTCCTTATTGAAACAAATCTCCCCTGAAAGCTGAAACCTGGAACCTGAAACCTGCATCTATCCCCAACACTCTTACTCCTTGCCACTCACCTCCGCTTTCACCAGCTCATATTCATACCCTTTTTGCAGCAGGTAATCCTGCAGTTTTCGTTTTTTTATAAAAATATTCTTTTCCCCTTTCAATTGTTTCCATTTAACAGCCGCTAACTTTTGCAGTGTTTTACGGTAAGGTTCCTCATCAATTTGCGCCAGTGCTTTTTTAATGCAATAGCTGCTTACCTGCTTTTCTTTCAGTGCCTGCTCTATTTTCTTTTTACCCCATTGTTTAATCCGGAACCTGCCGCCTGCAAATTGTATGGCAAAGCGTTCTTCGTTCAGGTATCCTTCTTCTATTAACTGCGAAACGAGCAGTTCAGCCTCCTTTTTGAATAAACCCAAACCGTATAATTTGCCCATTACCTCCTTATGGCTTCGCTCCTGGTAAGCGCAATAGTGTTTTATTTTGAGGAGCACCTGTTCTATAGGAACCCTGCCGCGTTGTTTCATATAACCAAATATAGCAGCCAGCCGGCTGAAGCGGGAAGTTAGTGGATTAGTAGTTGATATTCTTTTAAAAAATAAGGGTAGTTTTAGCACCTTAATTCTATATTTGCCATAATCCTAATTTAACCGATTTATGAAGTTTATTGTTTCCTCATCAGCATTGCTAAAACAGTTACAGCAGATCAGCGGTGTTATCAGCGCCAATACAGTTTTACCTATCCTGGAAGATTTTTTATTTGAAATAGACAAGAACAGGCTTACTGTAGTGGCTACCGATCTGGAAACAGTAATGAAAATACATCTTGAAATTGAAGCCCGCGACAACGGGCGTATATGCATACCCGCAAAGATCCTTATAGATTCGCTGAAAAACCTTCCTGACCAGCCGCTTACTTTTACCATTGACAAAAACTTTGGAGTGGAAATTACCAGCGACAATGGCAAGTATAAGGTAATGGGCGAAAACCCCGATAATTTTCCCAAGGAACCGGCAGCAAAAGATACCAATATGTTTACCATGAGCGCCTCCGCCCTGGTAACCGGAATTAATAAAACGCTTTTCGCTGTAAGCAACGACGATCTTCGCCCGGCAATGACAGGGGTATTTTTTGAACTGGATCCCAAAGGCATTACCTTTGTTGCTACAGATGCCCACCGCCTGGTACGCTACCGCAAAACCGATGTGAACTGCCCCCAGAAAGATAGCTTTATCGTTCCTAAAAAACCATTGAATCTTTTAAAAACTGCTCTTCCGGATAACAACGATGAGCTAAAGGTATCGTATAACAGCAACCACCTTTTTATTGATCATGGTACCACCGAGCTGGTTTGCCGCCTTATTGATGCCCGCTTCCCCGATTATAAAGTAGTGATCCCCGCAGAAAACCCGTATAAAATGACGGTAAGCCGCACCGATTTTCAAAACGCCCTGCGCAGGGTGAACGTATTCAGTAACAAAAGCACCAACCAGGTTGCGCTCAGCATCACCGGAGCCGAATTGCAATTAGCAGCACAGGATATTGACTTTAGCTTTGAAGGCAACGAAAGAATGAACTGCCGTTATGAAGGAGAAGATATGCAGATTGCTTTTAATGCTAAATTCTTAATTGAACTGCTTAATGCCACCGATAGCGCTGAAGTAGTAATGCAGTTGTCTACGCCTTCAAAAGCCGGAATTATAACGCCGGTAGATAAAGAAGAGGAGGAGGAACTGCTGATGCTGGCCATGCCCCTGATGCTGAACCAGTAGTATATTGATTCTTTGGTGTATACCCTTTATTAGGGTAAGGAGCTTTAACAATTATATAGATGCCGGTATCGTACCTGTACCATTGCATCAAAAAAGCATACCCCTGCTTTACATGCGGCTCGGGGTTTGATGAACGGCCCGGCACTCCTGCTGTTTATTTCTGCCAACCGATCTCCGGTAAAATCTTCGTAACTTTTCTGTATGAATGATTTTCTTCAATACTGGAACCATATACCCAGCGCACACCGGGTGCTGATATTGATGGGCGGCATGATTGTTTTCTGGCTGGTTGAAGGCTATTATCCCCTTTTCCGTTTTTCATTTAAAAGATACCGGCATGCCGGCGTTAACCTTGTTTTTTTAGCCTGTACGCTGGTGCTTAATATTATTTTCGGCTACACTACCATTAAAGTATGCAGTTGGGTAACAGCGCACCAGTTTGGTTTGCTGTATGTATTTGACCTGCCGGTATGGATAAAAATAATTGCCACGCTTTTCTTCCTCGACTTTTTCGGACAGTATGCCCCGCACTACCTCATGCATAAAATAAAATGGATGTGGAAGTTTCACATGGTTCACCACAGCGACACCAAGGTTGATGTAACCACCGGAACACGCCATCACCCCGGTGAGTGGCTGTTTCGTGAAGCGTTTACTGTTGCCGGGATATTGGCGCTGGGCGTTCCTGTGGGCTATTATTTCCTGTACCGCAGCGTATCCGGTTTTTTCACCCATTTTACCCACGCTAATATGCGGATGCCGCTATGGCTCGATAAGCCATTGAGCTGGATATTCATTTCGCCCAATATGCATAAGGTTCATCATCATTTTGAAAGGCCTTTTACCGATACCAATTTTGCGAATATCTTTTCTATATGGGACAGGATATTGGGCACATTTGCCTATGAAGATCCGCGGAACCTCAGGTATGGACTGGATGTGCTGGAAGGCACGGATGATGAAGATATCGGATATCAGTTCAGGATTCCTTTCGACAAAACGATAAAGACGGATTATTAATGATCGTGCTATCTTTGAAAAAAATATTACTATGAAGATCGTTGCCATGATCCCGGCCCGCTATGCCGCTTCCCGTTTCCCGGGAAAGCTGATGAAAATGCTGGGCGATAAAAGTGTAATAAGGCACACGCATGACAATACGGTTGCCACCGGCTTGTTTGACGAAGTTTGGGTAGTAACCGACAGCGATATTATTTACGATGAAATAACAGCGCACGGCGGCAGCGCGCTGATGAGCACAAAAGAGCACGAATGCGGCAGCGACCGGATTGCAGAAGCGGCAGCGCAAATGGATATTGATATTATTGTGAATGTGCAGGGCGATACGCCATTTGTTAAGCGTAAGCCATTACAGCAGCTTATTGAATTATTTAAAGACGATACGGTAGAGGTGGGTTCCATGATGCGGCCGCTTAAGGAAAAAGAGCTGATTGACAATCCCAATATTGTAAAAGTAGTTACCAGCCTTAATATGAACTCCCTGCTGTTCAGCAGAAATCCTATTCCCTATCCACGCAATGAATCTATACCTGTTGTTCACTATGAACATATAGGCATATACGCTTTTACGAAGCAGGCATTGCTGAAATTTACAAAATGGCCCGTAACACCGCTTGAAGATGCCGAGAAAATAGAATGCCTGCGCTTTCTGGAACACGGTATACCGTTGCGCATGACCATTGTAGACTATAAAGGCGTTGGTATTGATACGCCTGAAGACCTGAAAAGAGCCGTGGAGTTTTTATGATCTCCATTTCCGAACATTCAAAATTCAGATTAAATTATGAACTGGATACTGTTAATTATCGCAGGTTTGTTTGAAATTGGCTTTGCCTCATGCCTCGGTAAGGCAAAAGAATCAACCGGCAGCGCAGCTAATATGTGGTACGCCGGTTTTTTTGTATGCCTGTGTATCAGCATGTATTTACTGGTAAAAGCCACGCAAACATTACCTATCGGTACTGCT
>CAYVEI010000087.1:16029-17918 GCA_964450515.1 uncultured Terrimonas sp.
TATCAGCATGTATTTACTGGTAAAAGCCACGCAAACATTACCTATCGGTACTGCTTATGCGGTATGGACAGGCATTGGAGCTGTAGGCACTGCTTTGATGGGCATTCTTGTATTTAAAGACCCCGCCGATTTTTGGCGTATTTTTTTCATTACTACACTTATAGGTTCTATTATCGGGCTAAAAGCTGTTTCGCATTAAATATTGCAGCAATGCAATATAACAGCCGCAGGTAAACGAGAAGGCAGGGCAGTAGCTAACGCCCGCGTACCGCAAGCTGCTGTATCAAATTCCCGATCTGCTTTTTATACCCGGAAAGAAAAGGCCGGAACACAGAAAAATTAAAAGGAAAGTTTTTGGCTTCCCTAAGGCTTTCCTGGAGGGAGAATGCGTTTTCAGCACAAGTATAAAAAATTTTATTCTGGTGAAGCCATTGTGCAAGATACTCCTGTTCGGGCTGACCCGGGGTAGGAATCAATATGGCTTTATGTTCCAGTTGCACCAGATCCATAACGGAAGTATAGCCGCTGCGGCAGATGACCCATTCCGATTGTTGTATGGCAGCACCCAGCTCACCGGATGAAAGGAAATTCACTATTGCTGTACTTCCCCCCGTTTCCATAACGTCATTACAATCCGGGAGCCCGCGTACTACCAATGCTTTTCCCCTGTATGTTCTGAGTTCATTCAGCAGCAACTGTTCCCATATTGTACGCCGTGGCTCGGGGCCCGACAGTACGATCAGCAGATCATATACTTTGTTTTCCTCCTTTTTTTCAAACCGCGACAAGGCGCCTGTATAGTTTGTATTTGGAGGCAATACCGCCGGATGCGACAAATCTCCGGCAAGGTTTTCCGGTCCTTCAAAATCAGGCACCCAGCATGCATCGAAATTCCTGATCTGCCTGTAATTGATGCTCCGCATGAGCCTATCCGCCAGGTTGCCCATTCCGGTTTTAATGCCCAACTGGTGGGTGATGAAAACAGAAAACGCTTTCCGGGAATACAGCCCGTACCGGTTATCACTTATGATCACATCAAACTGATGCTCCTCCATTGCTTTTTTCAGCCAGCGATGTTCCCGCTTTACCGAAGCTATTATTGCAGGAATTTGTTTGGCTATCGTGCGCCGGAAACCTGATTTTGTGTTATGATAAATAATATCATACCCGTCTAACTGCAAAAAAGGCACTAAGGGGAACTCCTTACGAAGCAGTTGCAGGCTGTTTCCGCCGCCGGCGATCCATACCCTGCAGTTCTGCCTAATCAATTCATTTATAACAGGAATACAGCGGGTAGCATGTCCGAGGCCCCAGTTCAATGACGCCACTAATATTTTGGGAGGATGTATGCCGGAATTCAAATTAAAACAGGTATTATTGTTAATCCTTTTAAAAGCGTTATGGCTATAACAATAATTTAAAGATAATTTAGTTTAAATTTACACCACGCAGCAATTCGGAAAATAATGAGAAAAAGCAGTTATAAGATTTTTTTAGTGTTGTTTCTGCTGATCGCAGTTATGACGGCCGGGTGTGGTGTTTTTAAAGGCGGGCAGAAGGGTTGTGGTTGTCCCAGTAAGAAGGGAATGGTAGGTTATTAACAGCGCAAATACACTATCCATAATTGAAATCCTATAAGTATGAAAACATCCAATCGTGACTTACTTGTATTACTGAAAGATGAAGCTATGACCAACCAGGCCATAGAACAGGAAGTAGAGCAATTAAATGAGATTCTTTTTCATATTGAGTCTGCAGACACTTTTTGCAGTGCAAATGAAGTTATTGATATGAATAAGTACAGGATATTGCAGGATGAGGAGTGCCTGGTGCAGATGATGTACCAGAGTGAATTAAAGCCCTTCATTTTTCTTTGCAATAAGAACTGA
>CAYVEI010000088.1:0-17895 GCA_964450515.1 uncultured Terrimonas sp.
GCCGCCGTTAGTATTTCAATGTTCTGAATATCTAAGTTGTTAGTGGGTTCATCTAATATGATCATGTCGGGAGACAGGTTGTATATACTCAGGCAACATAGCATCAGCCGCATTTTCTCTCCTCCGCTTAAAACGCTGCAGGGCTTGTTCCAATCTTCTTTTGTAAACAAAAACCTGGCGAGCCTGATCTTTATTTCATGTTCCTGCAATGCGGATGTATTATACTGCTGCGCCTGTTCGTAAATGCTAAGGCTATTGTCAATCAGGGAATAATCCTGGTCAATATATACCGATTTGGTTTCTGCCCTGTAAACCGTTCCTGCTTGCGGTTCTGATTTTCCCAGGATTATTTTTATCAGCGTTGTTTTACCCGATCCGTTCAATCCCTTCAATGCAATTCGTTCGCCGCTCGTGACCTGAAAACTTAGGTCCTGTTGCCAAAGTAACGAGCTGCCGTAACCGAAATTGATGGCGGTTGCCGTGAATAATATTTTCCCTTTATGTAAAGCCGCATCGTCAAAGCCTAATTTCATTTTATCTGTACCCGGCAGCGCTGCCCGCAATGCCTGTAGTTCCTGTGCAATGCCACCTGTTTTTTCGGCATGAACATTTTTTAAGCGCGCCGTACTTTTTTCTGCGTTATTCCTAAACGTATTCATGGATATGGTGGGCAGTCCTGCCTTTTCCTGCTTCTTCTTTCCACGGGCGTCTAACCGCTGTTGCTTTTCAACCGTTTCTCTTTCTTTTTCCTTAGCTTTTCGCAATGCTTTTTCCCTGCTTTTTACATCCTGGTTCAGGGCATTATTTTCTATCTGCTTCTGCGCTGTATAAAAATCATAATTACCACCATATACTGTTATCCCGTGTTTGTCTAATTCATAAACGGTGTCCAAAAGATTCAATAATTTTCTGTCGTGACTTACTACAACCAGCGTGGCTGAAGTAGATTGAATAAAGTTATACAGCAATTCCCTGCCTGCGGTATCCAAATGATTGCTGGGCTCATCTAATAAAATAAAGGCAGGCTGATGAATAGCAATGCCGGCAAGAAAAACTTTTGTTTTTTCGCCGCCACTTAACATTTCCATTTTCTGTGTTACATCAAAGATCCCCAGCTTCCAGTAGTTCAGGGCTTCCCGGCAGCGCTCTTCAATGGTCCAGTCTTCATCCAGCAAAGCCAGGTTGGCTTCCGTAACGTTGCCGTTAAGAATTGCTTTTAAAGCGTTAAGCTTATTTTCTATCCGCAGCGCCTGTGCAATGGTAAGGTGATTGTATTGCCCAAAAAGTTGAGGAACATAATAAGGTATAGCATTCACTTTTAATAACCCGCCGGATGGCGGCCATTCGCCTGCAATGAGTTTCAGTAACGTAGATTTCCCCGTACCGTTATTGCCAACAAGAGCTACTTTATTACAATCGTTGATCGTAAAATTAATATTGTCAAATAACAGGTCTTTGTTGGGATGTATATAAGTGAGGTTTTGCAGAATAAGCATAATTTCTTTCTTTACACGTGAATAACCATAGCGAACCGCTATGCGGCTTTTGCTATCTGTTTTGTCCGAAAGAAATTACATTTTACATTTAATCTGCCTGTTTTGCTGGTGGCTGCAAATATACCGTTTTTAATTAAAGTCCGAAGCAGAAAATCCGAAATCCGAAGCCGTATCCCTCACGTGCAGGACGAAACCCAAACCAGCTCAATCTCAAATCTAAGACCTACCGGAAGACAGTTAACAAATTTCAAATTGCGGAGCCCGGGGTTGAAGCGGGTTTTCCCTGAAAAGACATTATGCCTTTATACCCTATACCTCATACCTCAACTTCATCCCTCAGCAGCGGCATGCTCATACAGTGAAATCCTCCTCTTGCCCTTGATAGTTCTGCCGAAGGAATTAATATTAAAGTGTCTTTTACCTTATCCGGTATAATGGTGCCGTTTTCTAAAGCATCCACCATTGCTTTCGCTTCTGTTACGGCAAAGCCGTGCAGGCGAAAGGCTTCAGTAGTTTTGTCGTTACGGTCGTACCCCAGCACCACGCCTTCTTTAAGCGCCAGCAGGTTACAGGAATCGGTCCATTGCTCGCGGCTGTCGTACGGAAATTCATTATTGCCCGAATAAATGAACTGCATTTTATCCTTACATTTCAGGTCGTTGGTGCTGATGTCGGTCAGCAGGTCTTCAAGGTTATCCATATAAACCGGGTTGCCGGTATTGTTTTCATGAAATTGTATAATGCGTAACAGATCATCTTTTTTAGGCGCGTCAAGAATTCTTTGTACAGGATCGGCGGCTTCCCCGCGGATGGCTGCTTTTGAAAAATTGCCCAGCAATACCCATACATTTCTTTTTACCTGGGTAAACACCGTATCAATATGCATATAATCTCTTTTGCGTGGAATTTTTATTACGCTTATTTTATTTACTAATTGCTTATCAAATAAAATGCCGATCACCTGGTGCGCGGCTTCCATGCTGGTGCGCTCACTAACGCCTACCAGCAGGTGATTGGGGCTTACCACCATTACATCGCCACCTTCAAGCGTTACCTTTTTGTCTTCGCCATCGCGCGGCATCAGAAAATGACGGTGGGTGTCGGTTAATTCAATAATATTTTGCCTGTAGCCCGAAAAAAACGGGTGATTATAAAAGATATATTTTGCCAGCAGCGCTTCCCGTATCCGGGCCTTTTTGGCCGGCTTGTTCAGCAAAATATGATCCTTGATCACGATGCCGATATCTCTTGTGAAAATAAAATTGGGAATAGGAGGAAATATCATGGCTTTACCGGGCAGGCTCCCGGTAATAAAAACTTTAGCCAGTGCAGCCGGCGGCAGTTGCGCCAGTTCTTTTTGCAGGAGGTAAGAACAATTTTCAACAGCGCATACCGATGCCGTTAATTTTTCTTTTATGCCGTGGTCATCAAGAATATCGGCCAGCAGGTTTTGTAATTCCACAACTTTGTCTGAACGAAAAAAATCCGGGTGTTCAGGCTTGTAAAAATTCCGGTTGTTCCGGGGATCATCTGCCTGCTTTAATTTTCCTTTGATCTTCGCGGGATCAAGAAAATACAATAGCAGCTTGGTATAATAATCGTATTCCCTGCGCCGCATGGTATCTAAGTGCACGATGTCTTCAAAAAGCCAGTCCTGCGCTTTGGAAGGCACAACCTTTCCCAGTCCGCTATCCGGTGTATGCACCAGCACGCTGCGCAGCGTGCCTATTTCGGAAGTTATACTAAGGGGGTTAAAATGACGGGTATCCATAACAATATGTAATTTACCTTTTTTAAACGGAGCGTAAAAGCCGTATTATCCTTATTAGTGAGGTTCGGGTTTATTTAACGGATCATTTAAACTAAGGGGAATAATATTTGTCTTAGTTGCAACTGTAACAATGGCCCGTATTCGTTCGTTTACTTAAAAATTCGTTTATGAAGAGATTATTTTTACTTTCAGCGCTGCCAGTTTTTATTTTTTCTTCCTGCACAAAAGAAGTTACGCAGGTGCAGCAGGTAGACCAGGCTTTTTCGGCTGTGTATGATATTGCGCCGGGCGACTGGACCACTACCAATAGCGGTTTAAGCTATTCTGCTGAGCTGGATGTTCCCGAATTGGATAACGTTATTTACCAGGATGGAGCTGTTCTGGTTTATCTTTCCTTTTCGGGTACTTCTTATTATGAAGCCCTGCCCCAGGTATTTGACGGCATTACGTATGGCGCCATTCATGGAAACGGGTATATCAGTATAGACATAAGCGCCTTATCCGGTAACCCTGTTGATCCGCCCGGGCAGACGGTTTCTGCTAAAATTATTCTTATTGACGCCACCAGGCTGGCATTGCGCGGAAACATAAACCTGAGAGATATCCAGGCAGTGGAAAAGGCTTTTAATATCCGTTAGGCTGTAGCGTTGTTCAGTTGTTGCCGTAAAAAACTTCCGGGGAGGGTTTGCCGTTCCTTATTGCGGTAAAATTCCGGACTTCTTTTCATGTATTTTGTTTTTTGTTAGGATTTGCAATGTACCTTTGCAAAAAAATTAAATATCATGAAAATTATTAAGTATGCACTTATTGCCGGTGTTATCGGACTGGCAGCATGCGGCAGTGGAGACGAATCCTCAAATGCAACTGAACAACCTGCTGCAGAAGAACAAAAAGTTGAAACACCTGCTGCCGAAGGCGTAACGCTTGAAATTACAGGAAACGATGTAATGAAATTTGATAAAACCGAGCTCAGGGCAAAAGCTGGTCAGAAAGTTACCCTTACCCTGCATCATTCCGGTAATTTAGCTAAAGAAGCGATGGGACATAATGTTGTAATTTTAAAAGCAGGTACAGATGTAGCAGCGTTTGCCGCTAAAGCCGTTGAAGCAAAAGCCAATGATTATTTTCCTGAATCAGAAGCTGCAAATGTAATTGCACATACCAAAATTATTGGCGGTGGCGAAAGCGTTACCATTGAGTTTACTGCTCCTGAAGCAGGAACCTATCCTTTTATCTGCAGTTTCCCCGGTCACTACGGATTTATGAAAGGTGATTTCATTGTAGAATAATTCTGCTGCAATTGATAATAACCTGATTGAAATGATCTTTAAACCCGGTCTCCGGGTTGTACAAACCCACTGATACACGCAGTGGGTTTTGTTTTGCCCAACGGTTTACTTCTTCTTTTCACGTAATTTTGACCATCGGCTACCAGCACTTCAATCATTCATAATTCTAATTCATATGTCAGATAAAACGTTTCCCTACACCGGCTTTAGTTCATTGGCTATACATGCAGGTCATCAGCAGGATCCCAATTATGCTCATCTTACCCCTATATATGCTACTTCCACTTTCGTATACGATGATGCGGAACAGGGCATGCGCCGTTTCAGCGGTAAAGAGCCGGGGTATATATACACCCGCTGGGGAAATCCTACTTTTCGTGAAGCGGAAGAAAAGATTGCCGCAATGGAAACCTTCGGGCTTACAGATGAGCACGGTGCTCCCATCGCTTTAAAAGCCTACCTCCAGTCGTCCGGAATGGCTGCCATCAGCACTTTAATGATGAGCACATTAAAGGCCGGAGATAAAGTGCTGTCGCATTATTCGCTTTACGGGGGAACACAGGAACAAATGAATACCTTGCTGCCGGCTTTTGGGGTTGACGCCGTTATAGCTGACCTGCGCGATCTTAATATTGCGGAAGATATGCTGAAACAGCATCCCGCCATCAAATTGATATACCTCGAAACGCCCGCCAACCCTACGATCCAGTGTGTAGATATTGAAGCATTAACTAAGCTGGGCAAACAATACGGAAAGATCATTGCCTGCGATAATACTTTTGCCACGCCTTACCTGCAGCAGCCTTTTAAGTATGGTGTTGATTTTGTGATCCATTCCACCACCAAATTCCTCAACGGGCATGGTACTGCCATTGGCGGCGTATTCATGAGCCGGGATGTTTCTTTTATGAAAGGCAGGGCATATAAAATATATAAGGCGCTGGGAGGCAGCAGCAGCCCTTTCGACGCATTTTTATTGGTGAACGGTATGAAAACCTTAGAAGTGCGGATGGAAAGGCATTGCAGCAATGCCGAAAAGGTGGCGGCGCTGCTGAATACCCATAAAGCGGTGGCTTCGGTAAATTATAACGGGCTGGCATCACACCCCGACCATGCGGTAACCAAAAAGCAAATGCGGCATCCCGGCGCTATGATGAGCTTTGAACTGAAAGGCGGGTTGCAGGCCGGTATTAATTTTATGAATAAGCTGCAGTTGTGTACCCGCACGGTATCGCTGGGCACCTGCGATACCCTCTTATCGCATCCGGCTTCTATGACCCATTACAGCGTTCCCAAAGAGCAAAGGGAACGGTATGGCATAACCGATGGATTGATCCGCATGAGCGTGGGCATGGAAAATATAGCAGACATCCTTAGCGATCTGGATCAGGCTTTGAAATGATTTTATTTTGTTCTTATTCGTAAGTGTTATAATTTATTGTTACAAAACCTACTGAAATGAAAAAACGGGTATCGCTTTCTTTACTGTTGCTTTTTTCTGTATTTGCCTTTGCGCAAAAAAACAAAATACAACCCGACAAACGGCTTGCCGGATTGGATACAGCGCTCGAAAAGCTACTGAAAGACTGGAAGGCCGCGGGTTTTGCCGTGGCTATTGTTGAAAAGAACAAAGTGATCTACAGCAGGGGGTTTGGCTACCGCAACTATACCGCTAAAAAACCGGTAACCCCCAATACGCTTTTCGCCATAGGCTCCTGTACCAAGGCTTTTACCTCGTCATTGCTGGGTATGATGGAAAAAGATGGAAAATTATCGCTTGATAAAAAGGCAACAGGATATTTGCCTGCGCTCCATTTTTTCAATAGTGATATGAATGAAAAGATCACCGTAAGGGATATGATGACACACCGTACAGGCTTGCCCCGCCATGATTATTCGTGGTATTTGTTTCCAACCGCTTCACGCGACAGTTTGTTACAGCGCATACAATACCTGGAACCCAATACAGGCATCAGAGAAAACTGGCAGTATAATAATTTCATGTTTCTTACCCAGGGCATGATCGCCGAAAAAATAAGCGGCAAATCGTGGGAAGAAAATATAAAAGAGAAGATATTTACACCTCTTGGCATGAGCCGCTCTAACCTGAGTGTAAAAAACATGGAGCAGGACGATGACGCTTCTCTCGGCTATGGCTTAAAAAAGGACAGCAGTATTAAAAAGCTTGACTACTTTAATATTGACGGTATGGGCCCCGCAGGCAGCATCAACAGCAGCGCTACAGAAATGGCCAACTGGGTAATAACATGGATAAACAACGGACAATTTAATGGCAGGGAAGTGCTGCCCGCATCCTATATAAGAGATGCGATCAGCGCTCAAATGGCCATAGGCGGGGCGTTGCCGGAAAAAGAAAGCCCGGACATTTATTTTTCAAATTACGGACTGGCCTGGTTTCTTACTTCCTACCGCGGGCATTACCGCGTAGAACATGGAGGTAATATTGACGGGTTTTCAGCAAGCACCAGCTTCTTCCCTTCCGACAGTATCGGTATTATTGTACTTTCCAATCAAAACGCCTCTGCTATACCTTCTGCCGCGCGCAACCTTATTGCCGACCGGATGCTGAAGCTGCCGTACAGGAACTGGAGCAGCTACCTTAAGCAGGCAGTTAACAAAGCTGCCTTACAGGCAAAGGAAACGGAAAAGAATAAAACCTCTAATCGCGTTGCGGGTACCCAGCCTTCTCATGCGCTTACGGATTATGAAGGCGTGTTTAATAACCAGGGGTATGGCGATATTGAGATTTATTCAAAAAAAGATTCGCTGTTTGCCAGAACCAGTAAAGAGGCTATGTGGCTGAGGCATTATCATTACGATGTATTTGAAGTAAAGGGTTTTGATAAGGAGGATGGACTGGATACTTCTTCCGGCGGAACGGTATTGAATTTCAGAACCGGGGATGATGGTAAAATCAAAAGCCTGAGCATAACGATGGAACCCTCCCTGAAACCAATAGAATTTGTATACAAGCCCAAACCCAAAGTGTTAAGTAAAGAAGAGCTGCAAAAGTATGTGGGTGAATATGAACTGGGTAGTATAACAACGAAGGTGTACCTGAAGGAAGGAACTTTGTTTGTATTTGTTCCCGGACAGCCCGAATATGAAACCATTGCGCTGGGGAATCATACTTTTAAGCTGAAAGCACTGGAAGGATTCAGTGTGCAGTTTGATGTGACAGATGGTAAAGTAACAGGAATGAGTTTTATTCAGCCCAACGGTACTTTTAAAGCGAAGCGGAAATAGGTGAAGTGAATAGTGAAGGGTGAAAAGTGAGAGGTTATCATTTCACGTTTATCATTTATCGTTTATCGAAGTGAGATGTGAGAAGCGAGTGGTGAATTGTGAATAAGCATAGTAAGTGGTAACTCAGAAAAGTAATTAATCATAAGAATGAACATAATGATCAGACCGGCAGTAAAAGAAGATTGTACCAGGCTCATGGAACTGGTACATGAGCTGGCGGAATTTGAAAAGGCGCCACAGGAAGTAACGGTTAACCCTGCACATTTTGTGGAAAGCGGGTTTGGAGAAAATCCTGTATGGTGGGCATTTGTAGCAGAAGCTCCTGCAAACAACAGCGGGGCAAAAGAAATTGTAGCCTTTGCTTTGTATTATATACGGTACTCTACCTGGAAGGGACAGCGCATGTACTTAGAAGATATTATTGTTACCCGGGCCTGGAGGGGCAGGGGGATTGGCAAATTGCTGCTGGACCGCCTGGTAGAAGAAGCCCATGCTAAAAAGTTTACCGGCATGATGTGGCAGGTATTAGACTGGAATGAACCGGCTATACAGTTCTACAAAAAATACAATGCGCAGTTTGACGCGGGATGGGTAAACTGCAACGTTAATTTTTAAAAATTATCCAACGTTAATTTTTGGAAAATAAATGTTAAGTACGGCGTTCTGAGCAACCGGATGTTCGGTAAATACGTAATTTCAGTATGCATTAAACTGCTGTACATCTGCCGCTTCGAACCTCAATAACAGAAATATGAAATTGAAAAACATTGCTTTGTTCTTTTTTTCAGCGGTTATATTATTAACTGTTAGCTGTAAAAAGGAAAATAATACCGGTGATGCAGGCAATACAGCGGAGAACAGGGTTAAAGATACCGCCTGGAGCTATGCAAAGGATATCTACCTGTGGCATCAAAACCTTCCTTCTGATTTTAACGCCAGGTCTTACGCCGATCCGGATGCTATTATGAAAGCGCTCCGGCCCTATAGTACCGAGCCCGGCTTCACTGATCCTGTAGACCGGTGGAGCTTTGCGATAAAAAAAACCGAATGGGATGATGTGAGCTCGGGCATCAGCGGTGATTTTGGGCTGGGTATATTTTTTATGTCGGAAAACGATCTGCGGGTTTCTTATGTAGAACCGGCGTCGCCCGCCGCAGCAGCAGGTATAGAAAGGAGCTGGCGGATATTGTCGGTTAACAATAATACCACCGTTAATACCGATGATGCCACGATATCGCGTATTTCGGCAGCCGTATTTAACAGCTCTTCCGCCAGCTTCACTTTTAAAAAGCCCAACGGAGCAGATGTTGATATTACACTTACCGCTGCAACCCACCAGGATGAGCCCGTTATTTTAGATACGGTATACAGCATTGGCGGCAATAAAACCGGATACTTCGTTTTCAATTCTTTTTTAGGTAACATTGCCAATATCAAAAGCCAACTTGGTAATATTTTCAATAAATTTTCAGCCGCCGGTATTAACGATATTATCGTAGACCTGCGCTATAACGGAGGCGGGTATGTAGCGCTTCAGAATGAACTGGCTAACTATTTAGTGCCTTCGTCGGGCAATAACGGCATTATGCTGCAGGAAAAATTTAATGATAGCTACAGCGCGCTTTTTGATACCACCATCAACTATCAAAAAAAGGGAGCGCTTAACCTTAACCGTATTTTTTTCATTATCACTAAAAATACGGCTTCTGCAAGCGAGTTGCTCATTAACAGCCTTAAGCCTTATATGGATGTGAAGCTGATCGGCAGGGCGAGCCACGGAAAACCCGTAGGTTATTTTAATATTGGAGTAGGCGACTGGTATATTTTCCCGGTTTCCTTTAGAAGTGTAAATAAGAACGGTGAAGGCAATTATTTCAATGGAATGCAGCCCGATGCCACGGTAGACGATGGATTAGATAAGCCCTGGGGCGATATCAATGAAAGCTGCCTGGCAAGCGCCCTGCATTATATAAATAATGGCGTTTTTTCGCGTATTTCACCCCGTGCACAACAGGATACCAGGCTGGAAAGCGGTAATACCGCGCTGGATGTAAAGCGGTTTAAAGGAGCGGTAAGCGGGCAAAAGGGAAGGCCATGGTAAATGGTTATACCACTAACGGCTCATGTTGCCCGGTATCTGATCTCCCGCACATCAGCAATCCGGTGTAATACAAAACATCAGGAACCGCTCACCGCGGAATTCATTATTTTTCCTGATCGAGCAAATACTGAATAGCCTGCACAAATATCTTTTGTACCGCTTCGGTTTTCCAATCGTCCCAGTGACCAAGCGAAGTATATACCACCCTGTTCTTACCATTATTGTTAATCCACAAAACAGGTTCAGGCTTTTCATTGGGCACCGTTCCGGTTAGCAGTACCTGGGCATGGGGTGAACGTAAAGGGGTATTCTTATATAACCAGTTCTTACTCGCGAATCCTTCCGCCGGCACATCTTTGAGTATAGGGTGACCTTCCATTCCGGGAACGGTATGAATAAGCGTATTTTCTTTAAGGTGCGGATAATGCCCCTGGTAATTACCACCCAATACCAGGCTGTCGAATTCCGGCCATTGTTCTAAAAAGCCGGAAACCTTTTCCGTAGAAGCCGCAATACCTCCTCCTTCCCTGGGCACATTTCCTTTTGCATCAAAAGCATGACTGGCCGTTCTTATTCCCAGTACCGGCTTTCCGCGATTTACAAAATCTTTGATCAATGCCATCTTTTCCGGCTCCAATGCAATTCTACGGATAAATACAACGGCAATATCTGCATCAGCGAGTATCTGCATATTTTCCAGGTTATGCCTGCCCGGGCCTTCCATTAACGGAAGCCCTGTTGCATATTCGCAGTTCATATTTTCTTTGAGCAGCAGTTGGCGTCCGAACTCCGGCAGCTTTTGATTGGCGCGGTATTCGCCTTCTGCCGTTAAAAAAGCAATGATGGGCCGTTTGTCTTTGCTGAACCTGAACTGTTTGCGTGCGGTAAAATCAGTTGAAACAATGGATGGACAAACATATTTCTCAATATATTCCGCCATAAGACTGTTACCGGTAAAGTGCGATACGTAAGGCCACATTTTTGAATTGTACATTACGTCCGTAAGATCGCGGAGCAATGCAACATTCATCCCCAGTCTTACCATATTTCTTAATCCAAAAGACCTGCCGATCACGCACATATTGGTGTGCACACCGGTAAGAATAACATTTTTGATCCCTCTTGCCTTAAAAAGACCGGCCAACTCGGCACCGGAATCACTGATGGCATCTTCCTTACTGATCTCAATAGCATCATGCTGTTTTGTCCAGGCCTTATGCGGTGTTTCACCCACGTCTTCACAACCTTCGTCCGACTGATCAATGGGCCATTCCGCGCCTTTTTCCGAATCAAGCAATCCTTCACCAAGCATCTGGTTATACTTCTTCTTATTCTTATCATATTTTTGGGCAAGCTTCCTGCCCGGGTGATCTTTATAATAATCCATGCAATCGCTCGGGGCATGAACAATCAGCATCCCCTTTTGCCTGCCGGCAGCAATAACTTCATTAATATAAGGCGCCATCTCCCCTACTCTTTGCGTAGCGCCGGTGCACCAGTGCCTGTCCCACATATCGCATATAATGATCGCTGTTTGTGAAGGAAGCCATTGTTGTACTTCGTGCGAAATAATGAAAGCGCCCTGCTCTTCCGCGGACGCAGGCCGCTTTTGAAGGGAAACGGTAAACGCTTCCGCTTTAACTTTAAACTGAGCCGGTAAGACATTAGAAAATAAAATGGCCGGTAACAACAGTTGAAAAATAAAATTTGCTTTTCCCATATTTTTAATGTTCTGTATTTCTATTGCCGGCATCGGCTGCCTGAAGCAGCGCACCGCAGCGCAAGAAACCGAAAAATACCCGGGAAAAATTACAAAATATTATCCTTGCAACCATGAATTTTACCTTCGGCGCAATGTATGTCAGCCAACCGGTAACAACAGCTTCTTTTTTATATTTTAACCCATCCTTCTCAGGGCTGCCCTGCTAACATGGTAACATAAAAGAGCCCTTCTGTTAATAATCAGCATTAACCATGTTGAAATAGTTGCTTCTTTTGCAAGCACAGGTATCCCTGAATACAAGCTTCGTTGACCCGGTAAAAAGAAAAAATCTATGGATTTACGCAATAAGGTAGCCGTTATTACAGGAGGAACACATGGAATAGGCGCAGAAACGGCGATTGCATTAGCAGCGCAAGGTGCACATATCGCTTTGGTTTCCCGAAACGCCGGTGATGGAACAGTGATAAAAAAAACAGAAGCATTGGGGATAACATGCATTGCTGTTATTGCGGATCTTAGCAAAGAAGAAGAGTGCGTGCGGGCTATTAATGAAGTGCATATGCATTTTAAACGCATAGACATTTTAGTGCATAGCGCCGGCTCCGCCGCACCGGGCGGACTGTTAAACGGCGCAAGAGAAATATGGTACCATGCATTTGATATACATGTACATGCTATCTTTCATTTATGCAGGGCCGCCGTTCCCTATATGAAATTAAATAAGGAAGGAGCAATTGTGCTTATTTCTTCAGCGGCAGGCCTACGTGGTGTAAAAAACGCACTGGCATACGCAGTGGTAAAAGGGGCTATACCCCAGTTTTGCAGGGCATTGGCTTTTGAGCTTTCGCCGGATAATATAACGGTTAACTGTGTATCACCGGGCGTAATACGTACACGGTTCCAGGATTTTCTTACGCCGAAGCAGGTAAAAAATAATATCAGCAACAGGATACCGCTTCAAAGAGAAGGTACGCCGGAAGATGTAGCGTCTGTTATCTGTACCTTAGTTAAAAACAGGTTTATTACGGGGGAAAATATAGTAATAGATGGCGGCATGACAATGCGCATCGTATAGCCGGGGCGGCAACGTGTTTTTAATAATACCTGCCTGTATCATGCCTGTAAAAAAAATAAAAATACCGGGAAGCAATCAGCAGCACTTTACTTATTGTTGGGGATAAACGAAAGTATAATAACAACAACCAGGGTAATATTCATTAAAATATGAAAATCAAAAAAATTGAGCTGTTTAAAGTTCCGCCAAGATGGCTTTTTCTTAAAATAACAACCGCCAGCGGCATCACAGGATGGGGAGAGCCTGTAATTGAAGGTAAAGCCGATACGGTAAAAGCGGCTGTTGAAGAAATGGCATCTTATTTAACGGGAAAAGATGCCCGGCATATTGAAGACATCTGGCAAACACTTTACAGGGGAGGGTTCTATCGTGGCGGTCCTATACTTATGAGCGCTATTGCCGGCATAGACCAGGCATTATGGGATATAAAAGGTAAAGCGCTCGGAGTTCCTGTATATGAATTACTGGGAGGCCCCGTAAGAGAGAAAATGAAAATTTATGGCTGGATAGGCGGCGATAAACCTTCACAGGTTGTAGCGGGTGCAAGGAAAAGAATGGAAGATGGCTTTCTTGCGGTGAAGATGAATGCCTGCTCAGAAATGGAATGGATAGATACTCCAAAAAAAATTGAAGAAGCCGTAGCAGCCATCGCTTCCGTGAGAGATGCCATCGGATACGACAGAGGACTTGGAATTGACTTCCACGGGAGAGTACATAAAGGCATGGCTAAGGCTTTCATGCGCGAACTCGATCTGCTGAAACCAATGTTTATTGAAGAGCCTGTGCTTTCGGAAAATTTTGAGGCATTTTCGGGTTTAGCGCAATATACTGCAGCGCCTATTGCAACAGGCGAGCGCTTGTTCAGCCGGTGGGATTTTAAACGTTTATTTGAACAGGGGGCAGTAGATATTATTCAACCCGATGTTAGCCATGCCGGCGGCATTACAGAAGTAAAAAAGATAGCGGCTATGGCCGAAGCCTATGATGTAGCCCTGGCCCCGCATTGTCCGCTCGGTCCTGTTTCTTTCGCAGCAGCGCTTCATATAGATTTTAGCTGCATTAACGCTATTATACAGGAGTCGAGCATTGGCATTCATTACAATGAAGGAACCGATTTGCTTGATTACCTCTTAAATCCTGAAGTATTTGATATAAAGGACGGCTATATCAGCCGGCCCGTTTTGCCCGGACTGGGTGTGGAAATCAATGAGGAAAAAGTAAGAGAAATGGCAAAAACAGGGCATAGCTGGAAAAACCCGGTGTGGCGTAATCCGGACGGAAGCATTACCGAATGGTAGAAAAGCTTATGGTTTAATCATACCCCAGGTAACAGGCTGGTGCTGTTAAATACATCTGCCAGGCTTTTACTGCAAAGCGTATAAAAAAAGAAACATGCTACAAAATCCCCCGCGCCCGATATTAAGTATGAAGCATAATAATAAGACAGGCAGGCGTACTGCAGTTATAGCAGGTTTCTTTTTCCTGTTCTTATTATTTTCGAAAGCATCGGGCCAACCGGGTATTCCATTTACCAGCTTACCGCTTACCGGGCAGGGCGATTTTTCGGCTGCCATGGTAGAAGGGATCAATCATTTCCTGTTAAAAGAAACGAAGCGTTTGCAAAAAGAACGTTCCGCTTTGTGGAAAGCAGATTTCAGCTCAGCAGCGGCATTCAAAAGATCCATATCGGCCCAGCATGAGCTTTTGAAGCTGTCGCTGGGCATTACGGAGCAAAGCGTAAGCCCCGGACTGAAAGTACAAAGCAACAGCGAACTAAAACCTTTTTTAGTTGAAACGGAAAGTTACAGGATCTACGCTGTTCGCTGGAAAGTGATAAAAGGACTTTCATCGGAAGGATTGTTGCTGATACCCAAAAGAAAAGCCCTTGCGCGTATAGTGATGATACCCGATGCCGATGTGCCGCCCGAAGTGCCGGCAGGCATGCAACAAGCAGGTGCGCCAGGTTTTGGAGCAGCGCTGCATCTGGTTAAAGCAGGCTGTGAGATCCTGATCCCGTCGCTGGTAAACCGCGATTTCAAATATTCGGGTAATCCTTCACTGGGAACTTCTACCCAGCAACCTCACAGGGAGTGGATATACCGGCAGGCCTATACGGTAGGCAGGCACGTGATCGGCTATGAACTGCAGAAAATTTTTTCGGCTATTGACTGGTTCCATACCCGCAACCAGGCGGAAGGTAATGCGCTGCCCACCGGCGTTGCAGGTCATGGCGAAGGCGGCCTGCTGGCATTATACGCAGCAGCAATTGACCAGCGTATTGCGGCTACCCTGGTTACCGGATATTTCAACGCGCGGGAGGAGTTGTGGAAGGAGCCCATATACCGGAATGTTTCAGGCTTATTGAAAACATTTGGCGATGCGGAACTTGCGGTTATGACATGGCCGCGATCATTGATCATTGAACATGCCACAGCTCCTGAAATCATACATTCCAACCGGGATGCTACACCCGGCATTCTCACATCGCCCCCGCTTAAAAGCGCGCATGCAGAATTCATGCGGGCAAAAGCAATGCTGCCGGCTACAGTCCGCCAACTTACTTTTGTGCACGACAGCACAGGATCAGCATTACAACCATTTTCCATCCCTTCGCTCCGGGCTTTTGCGCAGGCGCTTCATGTTGAACTGCCTAAAAAGATGCTGCCTACGAAAGAAGCAGCTACACCCCTTAACTGGATAAACGATGAAGAAAGGCAGGAGCGTATCGTTCGCGAAATGAACAATCATATACAGCATGTACTGGCTGTTTGTGAGCGTACCCGCAATAAAGATTTCTGGGAGAAACTAAAAGGCGATGCTACTGCGCAGGAAAAGGTGAAAGAAGAAGCGCGCGAACGGTTCTGGCAGGTATTAGGAAAATTACCCACGCCGTCTGATCCCCTAAATGTAAAAGCCAGGATATACCAGCAGTCAGACAAATGGACCAGCTATGAAGTAACACTGGATGTTTTCAGTCCTGATGTATATGCCTGGGGCATTTTAACAGTGCCCAAAGATATTAAACCGGGTGAAAAGCGGGCGGTAGTAGTATGCCAGCATGGTCTCGAAGGTCTTCCGGCCGATGTGGTTACTACCGATTCAACCGCACAGGCCTTTCACTACTATAAAGGCTATGCCACACGGCTGGCAGAAAAGGGATATATTACCTTTGCGCCGCATAACCCTTACCGTGGTAAAGATTCCTTCCGCGTCATTCAGCGCAAAGCAAATCCACTTGGACTTACTTTATTTTCGGTCATTATCAGCCAGCACCAACGAATAGTAGAATGGCTGCAGCAGCTTTCTTTTGTGGATCCTCAAAAAATTGCATTCTATGGCCTATCTTATGGAGGTAAAACCGCCATGCGTGTACCGGCAGTTGTGAAAGGATACGCCCTCTCCATTTGCTCTGCTGATTTTAATGAATGGGTACGAAAAGTGTCTTCTACCGAGCATCATTTCAGTTATGTATATACGGGAGAGTATGATATGCCGGAATGGAATCTGGGACATACTTTTAACTACGCCGAAATGGCCGCGCTGATCGCTCCCCGGCCTTTTATGGTAGAACGGGGGCACTTTGACGGGGTTGGCACAGATGAGTGGGTGAATTACGAATACGGAAAAGTAAAAAGGCATTATGATCTCATCGGACTTGAAGAATCCGTGCGGATAGAACATTTCGCGGGCCCGCACAGCATCCATGGCAAGGGCACATTTGAGTTCCTGGATGATCATCTTAAACGCTGATGCAATGAACTTCAACAAACACATATTACAATTATCCATTTTCAAAAAAAGCAGCTATGCAAAGACGTAATTTCATTAGCCATGTAGCGCTCGGGGCAATGGGCGTTAGCTTAGGTTCCTCTTTTATAACAAAAAAAACGGGCCGATCCAATGATAAAATTGTGCTGGCCCTTATAGGATGCGGAGGCCGTGGCCGGGATGTACTATCCGGAATAGTAAAGGAAAATGAAAATGTAGAAGTAAAATATTTGTGCGATGTAAACGAAACCCTCGCTGCCATTCCTGCTGAAACAGAAGCCTATGCAAAAAAGCAGGGGTATGCGCCAAAGTTTATTACGGACATGCGCAGGGCGTTCGACGATAAAGACGTGGATGCAGCAGTAATATGTACGCCGGAGCACTGGCATGTGCTGGCATCCATATGGGCATTGCAGGCAGGCAAACATGTGTACGTGGAGAAAAATCCAACGTTATCTGTATGGGAAGGTCAGCAGCTTATTGCGGCCACAAAAAAATATAAGAAAGTATTGCAGATCGGTTTTCAAAACAGGAGCGCCCCTTACGCATTTTCTGCACGCGATTATATTAAATCAGGAAAATTAGGCAGCATCGTTCATGTAAAATGTTACAACCTGCTGGGCGGGTCAAAATGGATGCCCCAACCCGACACTGCCGTTCCTGCAGGATTGAACTGGGACGCGTGGCAGGGGCCTGCAAAAAGCGTTCCCTATAATCCGAACAGGCATAGCATGACAGGTCGTGGCGGCTGGCTCGACTTCTGGGCATACGGAGGAGGCGCGTTATCAGACGATGCCAGCCATGTAATGGACCTGGCACGCTTAGCCATGGGAGATCCGGGTCATCCTGCATCGGTTTACTGCACCGGCGGTAATGTTGGTTTTCACTCCCAAAAAGAAACACCGGAGTTTTTGAACATTACTTACCAGTTCCCCAATTTTTCCATGACATGCGAAAGCGGTTCCTGCACACCATATATGACCAAAGAAGGAAGGGAGGTAAGATATGGAAGCAAATGGCCCTATTGGCCGCAAAATTCTACCCGGATTGAAATTTACGGAACCGAACGCATCATGTACCTGGGGCGTCATGGCGTAGGCTGGCAGGTAATGGAAGTGGACGGAAAAATTGTTGATATGGATAAGGGTTATTTCCCCGACAAATTTCATCAGAAGGACTTTATTGACAGCATCCGCTTAAGCAAAGCTCCAAATGGCGATGTAACACAGGGGCACCTGAGCGCTTCCCTTGTACACCTTGCCGATATCGCTTACCGGGTAGGTAACCAATACCTGGAATTTAATGCTACAACGGAAAGGTTTACCAATAATAAAGCTGCTAATACCTTCCTTAAAGGACATTACCGTTCGCCATACATCATTTCATAAAACCTCATCGCCATTCC
>CAYVEI010000089.1:0-17862 GCA_964450515.1 uncultured Terrimonas sp.
TAACTTGCACCCATGCAACAATACCTGCAGTTACTTCAGCATATTATGGATACCGGTGTGCAAAAGCACGACCGAACAGGAACGGGCACCGTCAGTTGTTTTGGCTACCAGGCAAGGTTTGATCTGAACGAGGGCTTTCCGCTGGTAACCACTAAAAAGCTTCACCTGAAAAGTATTATATATGAATTGCTGTGGTTTTTAAAAGGTGATACCAATATTAAATACCTCAATGATCATAACGTCAGCATCTGGAATGAATGGGCCGACAGCAATGGTGAATTAGGGCCTGTATATGGAAAACAATGGCGCAGTTGGGAAGGGGCAAACGGACAAACCATTGACCAGATCACGGAGGTAATTGACCAGATCAAAAAAAATCCCGACAGCCGCAGGCTCATTGTAAGCGCATGGAATGTAGCCGATCTTCCCAAAATGGCTTTGATGCCCTGCCATAACATGTTCCAGTTTTACGTGGCGCCCCCTAATCCCCTAAAGGGAGAATTAAGTAGCCGTCTTTCCTGCCAGTTGTACCAGCGGTCCGCTGATGTTTTCCTGGGTGTGCCTTTTAATATTGCTTCCTATGCGCTGCTTACGCTAATGATCGCCCGGGTTTGCAACCTTGAGCCGGGTGAGTTTGTACATACCTTCGGTGATGTGCATTTGTATAACAATCATATTGAACAGGCGAAGCTGCAGTTATCGCGTACACCTTACGCCCTGCCGGTAATGCGGCTGAACCCGGAAGTAAAGGATATTTTTGATTTTACATTCGAAGATTTTACGCTCGAAAATTACCAGCATCATCCGGCCATAAAAGCGCCGGTGGCGGTATAGGGATTTATAGTTTATTGTTTGTGGTTTACCGTTGGCATTTCGCTTCGGATTTCGGATTTTAGACTTCGGGCTTTGAAAATTATTTGGTTCTTGCGATCTTGGATCTTGTTATTTTGAATTTATAGGATATGATTATATCGCTCATCGTGGCTGCTTCGGAAAACAATGCCATCGGCAACAATAATGAACTGTTGTGGCGTTTGCCCAACGACATGAAGTTCTTTAAGAACACTACCTGGGGCATGCCGGTGATCATGGGCAGAAAAACCTACCTGTCTATGGCAGCCGAACCGTTGCCGGGAAGATACAATATTGTTATTACCCGCCGGCAGGATCATGGCATTCACCGCGATGATGTTTGGGTAGTGGGTTCAGTAGAAGAAGCGCTGGCAAAAGCGGCAGAAACCGATTGCAAAGAAACTTTCATAGCCGGCGGCGGACAGATATACCAGCTTTTTTTGCCGCTTGCACATAAAATTTATATAACCAGGGTACATGCGGTATTGGAGGGCGACACTTTCTTCCCGGCAATAAATGAACAGCAATGGGAAAAGATATACAACCTGGATTTTGCGGCCGATGAACGCCATGCGTATGCTTATTCCTTTCAAACCTGGATAAGAAAACAATAAGATTTCTTTTTTTGGGGCGCTGTATATAGCTTTAACACGGATGTACAATAAATTCCAGCTCGCATTTAAATATCTTCAATACTATAGTACCGCCGCTAATGGCAACGGGCATGGCGTGCATTCGCCTTTCGTATTTGATTTTATTACCAGGGTATTAAACGATAAGCGCTTTTTTTATGCCTACGACCGGGTAGAGCGTTTGAGAGCACAGGTGTTGCTTAACGATGGAAAGATTGAAGTGCAGGATTATGGCGCCGGATCAGCGGTTATGGCTTCCCGTAACCGGAAGGTGAAAGATATTGCCAGGTGGTCGCTTAAATCGCCCAAATATGCCCGGCTGCTATTCCGAATGGTTAATTATTACCGGCCCCAAACCGTTGTTGAGCTGGGTACTGCTTTGGGCATTACCACTGCCTATCTGGCATCGGCAAATACATCTGCACAGGTATATACATTAGAAGGTGCACCGGCTATAGCAACATTGGCCAGGCAGCATTTTGCACAGCTCAGGCTTTCCAATATCCAATTAACCGAAGGCAACTTTGATGACACCCTGCTGCCTGTTCTGGCAAAAGCCGGCAAAGCAGATTTCGCTTTTATAGACGGGAATCACCGCAGGGAGCCAACACTGCGCTATTTTAACTGGTTGCTGCCTTATGCGCAACCCTATTCCCTGTTTGTTTTTGATGATATACACTGGAGCGCTGAAATGGAAGCGGCATGGCGTAATATCCAGTCGCATCCCTTAGTTACCTGCAGCATTGACCTGTTTTTTGCAGGCGTTGTTTTTTTTACGCCGGATTTTAAGGAGAAGCAACATTTTAGCATAAGGTTTTGAATCGCTTTTACGTTTTTTTAGAGGTACTAAGTCCTTTATTCCCTGAAAATCTTTACATTCATTTTATGATCGCAGGTATATTCAAAGAACCTACCGGAGAAAACAGAGTGTCGTTATTACCCGAAGAGGCGGAAGCGCTGGGCAAAAGGAATGTGGAAGTAAGGGTAGAAAACGGAGCGGGGGATGCTGCCTTCGCCGATGAACAGGCGTATCATGCAAAAGGCGTTTCTTCTTACGCAAGAAACGAATTGCTTTCCCGATGCGATATTATTCTTTCTGTTCACGGAATTAAACCGGAAGAAATAAGTAAAATAAAAAAGGGCGCCATTGTACTGGGTATTTTGCAACCCCTGTATGCCGGGGCTTTGATGCAGCAATATGCACATGCCGGCGCTACCGTTTTTAGTATGGATATGCTGCCCCGCACCTCCCGTGCACAAAGTATGGATGTACTGAGCAGCCAGGCCAATATTGCGGGATATAAAGCGGTATTAACCGCCGCTCATCATTATGGAAGATATTTCCCTATGTTCATGACGGCCGCAGGTAGCATTGCGCCTGCCCGTGTGTTGATTTTGGGCGCCGGCGTGGCAGGATTACAGGCCATAGCAACCGCAAAAAGGCTGGGCGCCGTTGTGGAAGTATTCGACACCCGGCCTGCGGTTAAGGAAGAAGTAATGAGCCTCGGAGCTAAATTTATTGAAGTGGATGGCGTTGCGGATGCCAGTAAGGCCGGAGGCTACGCCGTTGATCAGCCAGATGAATACAAGCTCAAGCAGCAGCAAAAAATTGCTGACCATATTGCCCGGGCGGATATCGTAATTACCACAGCCCAGATACCAGGAAAAAAAGCACCATTGCTCATTACGGAAGATATGCTGAAAACCATGCGCAACGGATCGGTAATTGTTGACATCGCTGCCGTAACCGGTGGCAATACGCCCTTTACAAAAAATGAAGAAACCATACGCTATAATGGGGTAAGCATTATTGGTAACTCCGGACTGCCGTCATTCATGCCCTCTGATGCCAGTAAAATGTACGGCAAAAATATCCTTAACTTTTTGTCTCTGCTTATTGATGCGGAAGGAAAATTAACATTGAATTTCGATGATGATCTTGTAAAAGGAACCTGCATTGTATACAATGGGGAAATTGTGAATGAAAGGATCAAAAACCTAACATAAAACCATGGAAGCCATACTCTCTTTTATCTCGCAGCACCAGCAAATGATCTATATCGTTACCCTTATGATATTTGTAGGTATTGAAGTTATCGGTCATGTGCCCGCCGTATTGCACACCCCGCTGATGAGCGGCGCCAATGCCATTCACGGTGTTGTGATCATCGGCGCAATTATTGTAATAGGGCAGGCGGCAAAAGACAATTATCCCGCACTGGCGCTGGGCTTTCTGGCAGTAATATTAGGCACTTTAAATGTAGTAGGCGGGTTTGTGGTAACAGACAGGATGCTGGAAATGTTTAAGGGAAATAAAAATTCAAAGAACCAAAAAACAAGAACCAAATAAAGCTAAAAATAAAAAAATAAAAAATAAATTAGAGCATAAAACAACCTATTCATCTCACCAAACTCCTGCATATTGGAAAGGCAACAAAATAAATATGACCTGGAAGAAAGAACAGCGGTTTTTGCGGAACGGGTCAGGGACTTCTGTTTAAAATTACCAAAGAATAGTATAAATGCCGAATATGTGTCACAATTAATCCGGGCGGCAGTTCACCGGGTGCTAATTATATTGAAGCGAATGAAAGCATAGGTGATAAGGATTTTAAGATGAAAATTAAAACATGCCGTAGAGAAGCAAAAGAATGTGCATATTGGTTAAGACTTGTTATAACCGATCATTCTTCTGAAATGGAAAATGAAAGGCTTGGATTGAGGCAGGAAGCAAAAGAGCTTATTTTGATATTTTCTGCTATTTTAAAAAAAAGAGGGGAATGATCTGAATCAGGCCTTTTGAATTTAATATTTATTATTTTTTTTGTTATTTGTTTTTTGCTATTTGAGATTTCAAACTTAGAATGTGGCAGCTATATTAACAATCATTTACCTCCTCGCCTCCATTACCTTCATCATTGGGTTAAAGATGCTGGCGCATCCGGCCAGGGCGCGGAGGGGAAATCTTATAGCTGCTGCCGGGATGGCTGCCGCTATTGCGGGAACGATCTTTTTGTACAAAGATCAGGAGGGGAATTTCCTGCAAAATTATGCATGGATATTTGGAGGATTATTAATTGGAGGTATAGCGGGAACGGTTGCTGCACGCAAAGTGAAAATGACGGCTATGCCGGAGATGGTAAGCATGTTCAATGGCATGGGGGGCGCCTGCGCGGCTTTAATATCGGTAGTGGAATTCGGGCACCTTATGGGCGGATTGCAATCGGTGCCGGCACTAACCGCTATTGATATAACTTTTCAGGCAGGATTACGGCAGCACCTGCTGATCATTTTGGCAGGACTTGTTATCGGGAGCATATCCTTTGCCGGCAGTATGATAGCGTGGGCAAAGCTTAATGGTAAGATCAGGGATTTTATTTTTACAGGACAGCATATTTTTAATATTGTTCTGCTGCTGGTTATCTTTTTTATGGCTTTGTACCTCGTTGGCTGGCTGCCGGCAAGTGGTGTTTGGCTGTTTTATATTATTCTGGGCTTATCCCTGCTGTATGGCGTTTTTTTTGTGATGCCTATTGGCGGAGCCGATATGCCGGTGGTTATTTCATTGCTCAATTCTTTTACCGGCGTGGCCGCAGCCTGCGGTGGCTTTTTATATAACAATAAAGCCATGCTTACCGGTGGAATATTAGTTGGCGCGGCCGGTACCTTGTTAACCATCTTAATGTGCAAGGCCATGAACCGCTCGCTGCTGAATGTGCTGATTGGCTCTTTTGGAACCGGTCATAAAGGCGTGGCTGGAGCTAAAGTGCAGAGCACCGCCTACAAAGAGATATCGCTGAGCGATGCGGCAATGGTAATGAACTATGCCCATAAGGTTATTATTGTTCCGGGCTATGGGTTGGCCGTGGCACAGGCCCAGCACACCTGCCATGAGCTGGAAAAGCTGCTCGAATCGAAAGGGGTGGAAGTTACCTATGCCATACATCCTGTGGCCGGCCGTATGCCCGGTCATATGAATGTGCTGCTGGCAGAAGCCGATGTGAGCTACGATAAGCTGCAGGAAATGGAGCAGGCCAATAACGAATTTCCATCCACCGATGTGGTATTGATCTTAGGGGCAAATGATGTAGTTAACCCCGCTGCTAAAAATGATCCTGCTTCTCCTATTTACGGCATGCCCATATTGGATGTGGAACTGGCAAAAACCGTTATTGTAAACAAGCGGAGCATGAAACCGGGATACGCCGGGATAGAGAATGATCTTTTTTTTCAGCCCAAAACATCCATGCTGTTTGGCGACGCCAAGAAGGTGCTGCAGGACCTGATCAGTGAGCTGAAAGAATTATAATGTCGTTAAAAATAACTGCTGCAAAACCATCCGTATGTAATGCGTAATATATTTGCAGCTTAAAACCGGATCATTATTTGCACCTTCCTGCCGCATTCATAAACAGCTTACAAAATGCTAAGGGCTTTTCTAAGGAAGCTTTTGAGCAGGAGCACGCGTCATCCGTAAAAGTTACTTCTATCCGCACCAATCCTTTTAAATGGCAGCAACCACACTCCCCACTTATCACTCACTCCTTACCCCTGTCGTCTCCCGTTCCCTGGTGTGCAACAGGCTATTATCTTTCAGCACGTCCTTCTTTTACGCACAACCCTTTGTTTCATGCCGGGTGCTACTACGTGCAGGAAGCCGCTTCTATGTTCATAGAGCAGATAATAAAAGCGGTATACCCGGATCATGCAGCAGCAAGATACAAAGTGCTTGATTTGTGTGCCGCTCCGGGAGGTAAAACAACACACCTGTCGGCATTATTCCCCGAAGGCCTGGTAGTAGCCAATGAAGTAATTAAAACAAGAGCCGGCACTTTAACGGAGAACGCGGTGAAATGGGGGAAGGAAAATATAGTGGTAACAAGCAATGATGCGGCAGACTTTAAAGGGCTGCAGGGCTATTTTGATATGATTGTAGCAGATGCCCCCTGTAGCGGCAGCGGCATGTTTCGTAAAGATCCTGATGCCATTGCGGAATGGTCGCTGCAACAGGTAGCGCTTTGCAGCAAAAGACAGCAGCGTATTATTCAGGATAGCTGGTCCGCACTCAAAGAGAACGGCATATTGATCTATTCTACCTGCTCTTATTCGGTGGAGGAAAATGAAGCGGTTGTAGACTGGATAGCAGAAACCTTTAACGTGGAAACGATACCTGTTCCCGGTGCAACCGGTTGGGGAATTGTGGAAACGGTTTCTGATCAAAAACATATGTATGGCTATCGTTTTTACCCCGACAAGATCAAGGGCGAAGGCTTTTTTATTGCATGTATGCGAAAGAAGGAAGCGGTTGTGGCGAAGATGCCAAAACCTAAAAAATTCATAATGGCCTCAAAGCAGGAGCAAACCGCCATTGCTCCTTATTTAAGGGCTCCTGAACAATTTGATCTGGTACGTTCCGGCGATGAGGTTAAGGTGCTGAAAAAGCGCGATATGGAAGACTTCGCCATTCTTTTTCCGGCATTGTATATCAAAAAGGTGGGTACCAGAGCGGGCAGGGTAATGCGGGATGAGCTTATTCCGGCGCATGACCTGGCGCTCAGCACAATTATTACATTGAACCTAAAAACAATAGACGCAGCCGGTGAAACCGCTTTGGATTATTTAAGAAAAAAAGATATTCCGGCAGGCAACGCAGCCAGGGGCTGGAACGTTGTAAGGTTTATGGGGTACAACCTGGGATGGGTTAAAGTATTACCTAACAGGGTAAATAACTATTACCCCTCTCCTTTTCGCATATTAAAGCATTGATTTTCACGTTATATCATGCAGTATACATTTTTTACTTATTTTCGTAAGTGCTGGAAATAAATAATATCTGATGAAAGAACTGGTTATTGTATTACTCTTCTTTGGTATTGCGCCTGTACTTAATGCGCAGCCTGCAGACCTTATTATTCAATCAGAGAATGGTAAACTCTTTCTTAATCATATAGTTGAACCAAAGGAAAACCTTTATAGCATTGGCCGCCTGTACAATATCAGCCCCAGGGAAATAGCGCCTTTCAATGGATTGTCTTTAAACAGCGGACTGGAAATAGACCAGGAGCTTAAGATACCATTGCAGAGCAGCAACTTCGCGCAACGCGGTGCAGCCGCTGCCGATGAGGTTTTTGTTCCGTTATATCATATTGTTGCGCTAAAAGAGGGCTTATACCGCATAGGGCAAAACTTTAATAAAGTAAGTGCAGGTGATCTTAAAACCTGGAACAACCTGAGCTCGGAAACGATCAGTAACGGACAAGCCCTGGTGGTGGGTTTTCTCAGGGTTAAAACCAACCAGTCGGCCCTGGCAGCTAAAGGTATAAAGCGCATAAGCGGAAGCGTTGCCCAAACGCCGGCAATTACCCGGCCGGAAAACCCTCCTGTAGTTACTACACGGCCGGTTGAGGAACCTGCGGTAAAAGCCGTTGAAACTGCTCAAAATACAGCGCTGCAAAGTGATACAGAGGGAACAGGTTTTTTTAAGAACAGCTATCGTGAGCAGGCGGGCAGCTTTAATGCATTTAAGCGTGAGATGGGAGAAGCCGCTGTTTTTAAAAGCACGAGTGGCTGGCAGGATGCCAAATACTATGCTTTAATGAACAATGTTACGCCCGGCACCATTGTACGTATCACCAATGCAAATAATAATCGTACCATATTTGCCAAAGTGCTCGGAGAACTTCCTCCCGGCAGAGAAAACGATGGGCTGCTTATACGCATCAGCAATGCAGCGGCAGCGGAACTCAAGATCAGCGATAAAGAGCCTAAATTTGCGGCTGAGGTTGCTTATGCAAGAAACGGTAGCTGATACAGCCGGTAATCATTCCTGCGTTGTAGTTTACAGGGCCATGTAGTTTAAAGTACATACATGTAGTATACCTATTTGAAGTTTAACTGTGCGCTATCAGGGAATATTCGTTTTCTGCAGAAGCTTTCTGCATCCTTCAAAAAAAACACCGGCGTGTTCAGGTATGCGGGCGATCATGATCTCTCTGTTCACATACGGAATGCCTGGTAAGGTAACTTAATACTGCTTCAAAATCCGGCTTAACAAGAAGCCGGGGCTGTTCCGAAAACATGGCAGTGCTATTTATTATTAAACGCTTAATTTAGTTATGCACCTCAACTAACTGAACTTTGTTTACCGGGGATATATATAACGAGAAAGAGCTATTGGCTTTGATTGCAAATGATGATGAAGTTGCATTTACTGCCCTGTTTGATCACTATCGCAACCGGATATACAGTATTGCTTTTAAGATATCTCGTTCTGATGCTGTTGCTGAAGAAATTGTGCAGGACGTTTTTTTAAAAATCTGGCTAAAAAGAGCAGGATTAACCAGTATAAACAATTTCAGCGCTTACCTGTTTATTATTACCCGTAATGAAGTATACCTGGTATTGAACCGTATTGCCCGGAATTATAAAGTGAGCCTGCTTCTTGATAAAGAACATCCCTTTGCTGAAAATGACGTGGAAAAACGTTTTATGGACAGAACATATAGCAGCCTCCTGCAGAAAGCTATTGAACAACTACCTGTTCAGCAAAAAAAAGTTTATAAACTGATAAAGGTACAGGGGTTAAAGCGGGAAGAGACGGCAGATATGCTCCATGTTCATCCGGAAACGGTAAAGTCTCATCTTGCCCAGGCAATGAAAAGCATTCGTAATTACTGCCTGATGCATTTACAGTTGTTTGTTGGTTTTGTTTTTGAAATTCTTCTTTTCTTTCCCGAAAAATAAAATATTTTTTCTCCGGCACTCACCCAAAGCAGTAACAACCATAATCTATATTATAGAATAGCTGTGTTGGCTATTTGTTATAATACACCCGATCGTATATGTTGGCATCACGATTAACGTATCTCTTTAATTGTTATATACAACAGCAATGCACTGCTGCCGAGGAAGAAGAACTGATGGCGCTGCTTACTGACCATGAAAATAACGACGCGGTACACGCTTTGATTGAGCAGATTATCAGCAGTACCGGCGAAGAAATAGCCATGCCTGCTCATAAAGCAGCTTCCGTTATCGCGCATATCTTACAACACGACAGGAGTAATGTGGTTGCTATACGAAAGAATAAGTCCATTCCCTTTTTCCGGAAACAAATGGTTGCCGCTGCCGTTTTGATCTTTTGTATAGCCGGGGCCGCTTACTGGTATACAGGTAAACAGGAAAATGAATTGGTTAAAATGACAGCAGAAAAGCCTGCAACCATTGTACCTGGTGGAAACAGGGCGATACTTACCGTGAGCGATGGCAGTACAATTGTTTTGGACAATATACAAAATGGGTTGCTGGCCCAGCAGGAAGGTACGAATATTAAAAAACAGGGAGCCTCCCTTGTGTATAATACAACGGCATCCGTTCATACGGAAAAAGTGGTGTTCAATACCCTCTCAACACCGCGGGGAGGACAATACCAGTTGATTTTACCGGATGGAAGTAAGGTTTGGCTTAATGCTGCTTCTTCCCTGCATTATCCCATTGCATTTACCGGAAGCATGCGTGAAGTGGAGCTTACGGGTGAGGCATATTTTGAAATAGCCAAAAATAAAGAGCAGCCTTTCAGGGTAAACGTTGGCGGCATGAAAGTGGAAGTACTGGGCACGCATTTCAATATTAACGCCTATAAAGATGAAGATGGCATAAGAACAAGTTTGCTTGAGGGAAAGGTTAAAGTTATAAAAGATGAATTAGCAGATGTGCTGCAACCCGGACAACAGGCGATTTTTGCTGCCGCGTATGAAAAGTTTAAAAAAATTAATGTGGATATGGATGATGTGGTAGCATGGAAAAATGGTTTGTTTCAATTTGATGGTGATGATATAACCAGTATTATGCGCCAGATAAACCGTTGGTACAATGTGGAAGTAGCCTACCCCGATAAAATACCGGTGCGTCGTTTCGAGGGAAAAATAAGCCGTAGCGCACCATTATCGGATGTACTGAAAATTTTGGAGTTGAGCGGAGTAAAATTTAAGGTAGAAGAAAACAAAATTATGGTTCAATAATCTTTATTATTCACTTTTAAAAGCAAACAATTTGGAAAGCCATTTATAAAAGCACAAATCAATTAAGGCCCGCCATATGATATAAAAAGCCAGCGATGTTCGAGCACCGCTGACCAAAGGGCTAAAAACTGTCTGTTGAACAAATTTTATCACCCAAACCATCAAAATTATGATTTTTACTGCTGGGTACCAAGCCCATACCGGTACCCCATCACCCATGACCAAAACAGGGATGATTATGAAGCTGATGATTCCTTTATTGCTGTTCAGTATCTTTCAGGTAAATGCCAATAGCTATGCTCAGAAAGTAACGATTGTTAAAAAGAACCTGAGCCTCACGGATGCATTCAAATCTATTGAGAAGCAAACGGGATTCCTGTTTTTTTATGACAGGGACCTGATACAAAGTTCCGGCCCTATTGATATATTAGTTCGGAACGTAACAGTTGAGCAGGCCTTATCGGAATGTCTGAAAAACGAGCCTTTAACTTTCAGGATCGTATCAGGTACCATTGTTATTCTGCCCAAAGCTGAAAAGGTCAGCTCCATTCCCAAAGCTGAAGTTATCCCGGGCGACCCTCCGCCTATTGACATCACAGGCACGGTAACAGATAAGGATGGAAACCCACTGGAAGGGGCATCGGTATTAATAAAGGGTACTAAAACCGGTACCACGGTAAATAAGCTGGGGGTATTCAGTCTCAATGTCCCTTCAAATGATGCTGTGCTGGTATTCAGTTTCGTGGGTATGAAGACAAAGGAAGTAACACTGGGGGTTCAGAAACGCTTTACTATTGTATTAGAACATGATGTTGCACATGTGGGAGATGCTATTGTAGTAACAGCTCTGGGCATTACAAGATCACAAAGAGCCCTGGGTTATTCGGTAGGGGAAGTAAACAGCGATCAGCTCAGTAAAGTGCCACAGGAAAATGCAGTAAATGCGCTTACCGGGAAGGTAGCGGGTTTGAAGGTGGGAAACCCAAGCCCGGATATTAACAGCGATCCCCAGGTGATTATTCGTGGTGCGATGTCCCTGTCGGGTAATGATGCTCCGCTTATCGTAATAGATGGTCTTCCAACAGGAAACAGTGCCAGCGTATTATCGGATATCAGCTCCACCGATATCGAAAGTGTTTCGGTTTTAAAAGGTCCCAGCGCCGCAGCCCTGTATGGATCCAGAGCAGGAAATGGCGTATTGCTCGTTACTACCAAAAGCGGAGTGGGAGTTAAAAACAGGATAGGTGTTTCAGTGAACTCATCTTTTACCGCATCCCAACCCTATCATTTTATTAAACTGCAGGATCAGTTTGCCAATGGACGGCAGGGTGCTTTTGGTGCTTCACAGGATGGGTGGTATGGCCCTGCAATGGGAACACCCGCTGTTCAGTGGAATTCAGACGGAGTAGCGGTTCCTTTGAAAGCTTATTCCAATAATACTAAAAATTTTGTAAAAACCGGCTTTAGCTTTATCAATGAGATAGGCATTCACGGATCAGGGGAAAAGGCAAACTTTAATTTGTCTATAGCTGATACACGTGCAAAAGGAACCTTTCCAGGGCTGGAGATGAATAAAGACGCGGTGGGTATTTCTTTTTCATATAAAATCGTAAAGCATCTGAAAGTATCGGCCAATGCACGGTATGTAAGCTCGGGATCCAATAATTTCCGGACAAGATCGCTGAGTTTAAATAGCTATCCGTTTGAGGATATGTATATGATGCCTAATTATATTGATATTAATGAGGTGAAGGATTACTGGAAGGTTGCTAATATGGAGCAAAATGTATGGGATCCGGGATTCAACAATCCCTGGTTTACGGCGTATCAGAATCTGGATGGCTTTCAAAAAACAAACCCGTATGGAAATGTTAAGCTCGACTGGGATATTATTCCTGACCTGAGCCTTATGACCCGGATAGGTACTTTTAGCGAAACCTATACTACAACTGCACAACGGGCTGTTTCCGATATACGTTACCCATTGGGAAGGTATAATTACTTCTCGTCTAATGTGCAGGAAACCAACATGGACTTCCTGCTATCTTATAAAAAGAAATTCCATAAGTTTTCAGGTAATATTTCCGGAGGTGGAAATGGTATGTTTCAGAGAGGATCAAGTGCCGGTGTTGGAGGAGAAAATCTGGTATTACCGGGTTTGTTTACGGCGGGTAATATAGACAAAGGTTCATTGATTTACAATAGCGAACTTTCATTGAAGCGTGTATATGGCTTATATGGAATGGCCTCTTTTAATTATGACAGGATGGTTTATCTGGAACTGACCGGAAGGAATGACTGGTCGAGTACCCTGCCTCCCGATCACAGGTCTTATTTTTATCCGTCAGCCTCATTAAGCCTTATTCTTTCCGACATGCTTCATCTTCCTTCAACTATTTCATTACTGAAATTGCGCGGCGGATGGGCGCGGGTTGGTAAAGATACCGATCCTTATCAATTACTACAGATACTGGACCGGTATACCTGGGGAGACAGAACCACGTACTCCCTGCAGCCAACAATGGCAAATAGCAATTTAAAACCTGAAAGTGTGGTTTCCTCCGAAGTGGGTTTGGATCTGTCTCTTCTGGATAATCGCTTAGGTTTTGATGTAACTTATTATCAGGTGGAAGACAGGGGACAGATTATGAGTGTTCAGGTACCCACTGAAACCGGATTTTTATACGCCAGTGAAAACGCGGGAATTGTAAGGAACAAAGGAATAGAACTGAAACTCAATGTTGTTCCGGTAAGAACGAACCGCTTAACCTGGGACATGAATTTTGTTTTTACGAAAGACAAAAGCAAACTGGTAGCGCTTCCTGAAGGCATATCTACCTTTCGATTCTGGAGCCGCTTCAATGCCTATAGTGAAACACAGGTAGGAGGAGATATTGGAGATATATGGGGTAACGATGTGCTTCGCGTTAAAGAAGGAAAATATAAAGATTGGCCGATCGTAGATGATAACGGACTGCTTCAGCTTGAACCCGAAAGAAGAAAAATGGGGAATGTGATCAGTGATTTTATGCTCGGTTTCCAGACCTCTGTTTCATTTAACAGGCTTAGCATTTCGGCAAATTTTGACTGGCGGCAGGGAGGAATGTACTTTTCAGAGAGCATGATGCGCTTAGCGGAAGGAGGAAAACTGGAGTCCTGGTATAAGGGACCCGGATCCAGCACCTTTAGTGGTATTTTAAATCAGGGTGCTTTCGGAGGAGATCAAAGTCAGATCGCCGATGAAATACGGAATAATCCGGATAAGTATAATGGCTGGAACGGTCTGACTTACGTGGGAGGAAGAACAGAAGAAATGGGCGGCTATCTGCTGCCGGCTACAGGGCTTAATAATGGTGTTTTCTTCCCCGGGGTAAGATATGATGCAGTAAGTGGCGATTATGTTGAAAATTTTGGCGGAGCGGATACCAGGTATACCCCGATTGATAATATAGCAGGTGGTTCCGGGTATAGTTCCAGCCAGGGAGTTCAAACCTGGATGTATGATGCTTCTTTTATAAAAATGAGAGAGCTGGCATTAACCTATAGTCTTTCTCCCAAAATAGCCGGCAGCATCAAAGCACAAAACTTGTCGCTCTCGCTTTTTATGCGCAATTTAATTATCTGGACAAAAGCAAAGAATGGAATAGATCCGGAGTCGGCCGGGTTTTTACAAAACACGCGTAATTCTTATAGTTTGGGATGGGAACGTTCTAATATGGATCCCTGGACCGTAGTGCTGGGTTTAAAATTAAATGTTGAATTCTAAAAGATGTAAAATATGAAACCTGTATATAAAAATTTTAAGCTTATTTCAGCTTTTATTTTGCCATTATTCTTTTTCAGTTGTGATAAGAAGCTAACGGAGACCAATATATCCCCCAATGCCTTAAATGCCGAAGAAGTGGATCCTGGTTTTGTAATGACGGATGTGCTGTCTCGCAGTGCAATGGAGATGGTGCTTGCCGGCTTTGCAGGAAATACCAGCCAGTGCATCATTGATGCAACCATGCAATACGTACAGCAGGATCAGGGAGGAGGTGTTAATATTAAAAATACCTTTGGATGGAAAGGAAGAGGATGGGGATACCGTAATTTTTATCTTCCTTTAGCTAATAGTAATTACCTGGGAAAGCGGGCTAAGGATTCGAAAGATTCTACTTTTTTAAGAGGCGTATCGCTTACCATGCAGGGCTATTGGTTTGGACTTAATACTTCCGGCTGGGGTGATGTACCTTTCAGTGAAGCAATGAGAGGGGAAGATGATATTCTAAAACCCGTATATGATAAACAAAAAGATGTATTTAAAGGGCTCTTAGGTTATTTGGATGAAGCAAATGATGCTTTTAGCAATGTTCATACCGTTACAGACTTTACCCGGTCTGCCGACATCATGTTTAACGGAGATATTAATAAATGGAGAGCTTTTGCTAACTCGCTCCGGTTAAGATTCCTGATGCGGTTATCTGAAAAAACAAATGAAATGATGGATATTGGTGTGGATGTGAAAGCCGAATTTAATAAGATCATATCAGATCCGGGAAAATACCCGGTTATTCTTAACAGTGCAGATAATGCAATAGTGCTGCTACCGGGCACTTCAGCTTCCGACAGCTACCCGCTCGGGGCCTTTAATCAAAAAACAGAGGATCCTTATCGCCGTCAAAAACCCGGCGCTCCTTTTGTTAATTTTCTAAAAGAAACCCGGGATCCACGTTTAACCGTATGGCTTCAACCCGTAGATGTTCCTACCATTATTGAAGACAGAGGTGGTGATAAGGTAATCATGAAAGACAGCGATGGAAAAGTAAAGAAGTTTTTAAAAACTTTCCAGGAAGGTGCAGACACGTCTCTTTTTGTTGGCCTGCCCATCGCTTTAGCAAATCCCGACAACTACAATGGTAATAATGGAAATGATCTTAGTACTATTCGTAATTTAGATCCGTCTATCTATAACAGTGGCGCTGCTAATCCTTTTGTATCTTATTTTGCCCCTATGTTCAGGGAAAATAAAAGCCCTTATCTCCCCGGGATATTCCTTACCGCAACCGAAGTAAATTTCACTTTGGCTGAAGCTGCAGTGAGAGGCTGGATCACCGGATCTGCTGAGGACTATTTTAGAAAGGGTATCCTGGCTTCTCTGAAGCAGTATGATGTTAATGACGGGGATATGCGGGTATATAATCCTGAAACGCACCAGATTGAGGCATATGATCAAAATGCTTTCCTTAACAGTATGGTGGGTAGATTTAATAACGCAACGGATAAATTACTGCCTGTTATGGAACAAAAATGGGTTTCCTTATTTACAACGATTGAAGCGTGGTTTGACTGGAGAAGAACCGGCTATCCGGATTTAAGTAAGAATCTTGTAAATGGTCCGCAGGGAGATAAAATACCCATCAGGTTTTATTTTGGAGATAGTGAAAAGAATTTTAATGAAGATAATGTAAATAAAGCCATTCAAAACCTTGAGCCTGCGGCAGATGATCAATGGTCTAAAATATGGCTGCTCCAGGGAACAGGCAAGCCGTGGTAGTAGTTGCTACTACGGGTAAGCAGTTACACTGGTGGGTATTTTACCCGCGCACCTGTGGCATACTTATCGTATTATTAACAAAATGAAAGCTTTTGGAAAATTTGTACCGCAGGTACTTTCGGCACTATCGTTATTTTTATCTTACTGCTCATCCCCTCCGGATAAGCAGCCGGAAGTTTCTTTTTATACGCCGGATGACTTTGCATCAGTACCTAAAATTGATGCGCATGTTCATATCCGGACTTCCGATACCACTTTTGTTCACCAGGCAGGCGAAGACAATTTTCGCCTGCTTTCCATAGTGGTTGACGAAGACCCGGGAATAGAAGTACAGCAGGAGTACGCTATTCATCAAAAAAATGCTTTCCCTGAAAAGGTTGCTTTTGCTACAACCTTTTCATTGCAAAACTTCAATAGCGATCACTGGGCACAACAAACCATTAACAGCCTGCAGCAATCATTTGATAGTGGCGCTATAGCCGTTAAGATATATAAGAACATAGGCATGGAACTGAAAGATCAATCGGGCAATATGGTTATGATTGATAACCCGAAGTTCAAGCCGGTATGGGATTTTATTGCCGGAACCCATATTCCTGTGATCGGGCATCTGGGTGAGCCTAAAAACTGCTGGTTGCCGGTGGAGCAAATGACCATTAATTCCGATAAAAGGTATTATTCCAGGCACCCGGAATTTCACATGTATCTGCATCCCGGATATCCGTCGTATAACGACCAGATAAATGCAAGAGACAGGATGCTTGAACAAAATCCCAACCTGCAGTTCATAGGCGCTCACCTGGGAAGCCTGGAATGGGATACGGATGAGCTGGCTAAACGCCTGGATCGTTTTCCTAATATGGCAGTGGATATGGCCGCCCGAATATCGCATATACAATTACAGGCAGTGAATGAACGGCAAAAGGTACATGATTTTTTCATCCGGTACCAGAACAGGCTGATTTATGGCACTGACCGGATCATTGATAACACCAAATCACCGGAAGAAGTGAAAGCGTTTGTTCATCATGCATGGCTGAACGACTGGATTTTTTTTTGCACGGAAGATACGATGCGCTCACAGGCGTTTGACGGAGTATTCAAAGGATTAAAACTGCCAAAGACCGTAGTGGATAAAATTTATTATAAGAATGCAGTGAACTGGTTTAACAATTTAAAGTAATGCACCCTGGTTTTTTCAATCATATAAAAGGATGCTCGTATTGTTTTTTATAAATTAGTCTTTTATGCTTAAATGTAATTATTATTTCAGCGGAGATTATTTTGCAACCGGCTTTAATCTGAAAGGGCCGGGAATCAATTTCCACAAAGCGATGTATTTTATTGTATTATTTATTCTTCCCCTTGCTGTATCTTCCCAATATCTTGAGAATCCCTATACGCCGGGGGAAATGCCGGATAGAATTAATCTTACGGTTACAGAAAACCCCGCTACATCTGCAGCGGTAACCTGGAGAACAAGCCCATCCGTAACCGAAAATTTTGCGGAAATTATACCTGCCAATGCTAATCCACTATCTGTAAATGAAGCTACCCGCCTAACAGCGCACACCGAAACGCTTGTTTCAAGAGACGATTATTATAAGGAACTCAAATGGAAAGGAGTAGCCGCTAATTATCATTCCATTGTTTTCAAAAATTTAAAGCCCAACTCCCTGTATAGTTACCGGGTGGGTAGCGGAGTGCATTGGAGCGAATGGTTTCAATTCAGAACAACCTCAGATACCAATGATAAATTCTCTTTTCTTTATTTTGGCGATGCGCAAACCGGCTTACGCTCCATGTGGGCTAAGGTGATCCG
>CAYVEI010000090.1:0-12190 GCA_964450515.1 uncultured Terrimonas sp.
ATAGAGGTCTCCAAAACCTTTGATCAGGGTTCGAATCCTTGTGCCCGTGCCTGAAGAATCTAATTATGAATAAAATAACTGCATACGTTAAGGATTCATATCATGAATTGATGGAAAAGGTAACTTGGCCTACCTGGCTGCAATTACAACAGTCTACCACTATTGTTTTGATTGCTACTGTAATTATAACAGCGCTGGTATGGGTTATGGACTTTTTCAGCAATTCGATATTAAAATTTGTTTACTCCTTATTTAAATAATAAATAATGGAAGAAGTAGTTAATGAACAGGAAACCAAATGGTACGTGCTGCGCGTAGTGAGTGGTAAGGAAAGAAAGGTAAAAGAATACCTTGATAAGGAAATTGCACGCAGCGATTGGGGGAAAGTGGTGAAGCAGGTCTTTCTTCCTGTTGAAAAGGTATATAAAGTGCAGAACGGGAAAAAAGTAATGCGGGAAAGAAACTTTTATCCCGGTTATGTGATGATTGAGGTAGAGCCCGGCAAGCTTAATGACGAGATCATCTCTACCATTAAAAATACCAACAGCGTTATTCATTTCCTGGGAAAGGAAAATCCCATTGCCCTGCGTAAAGTTGAAGTTAATAAAATGCTGGGTAAAGTAGATGAAATGAGCGATGGTGGAGTAACTATGAGCGAACCCTTTATCATAGGCGAAACCATTAAGATCATTGATGGCCCTTTCAACGACTTTAACGGAGTAATTGAAGAGGTAAATGATGAAAAGAAAAAATTAAAAGTGAATGTAAAGATATTCGGCAGGGCTACACCCGTGGAATTGAATTATATGCAGGTAGAAAAATTAGCCTGATCCTCCGCCCACCTTTAACTTTTACCATATATTTTGAACCTGCTTAACGGCAGGTTTTTTATAACATACAGATGCTTCGTTCCCCGCCGTGGCGGGCAGGCTTATAATGACAAACTGTAGAATGGAGCCGGCTCTTGTACTACAGTTCAGCCAGAACCACAAATCAAAAAAACAAAGGAAAATCCATCTTATCGTTTGCAGTTATCTCTGCCTGATACCTGGCGGCGGACACCTGTTACCTGATCGCCCATTTTCCCTGCTGCATTGCAATATTTCAGATGGCTTATCGTTTTCTTATATGGGTTATTTGGCGCCCCTTACGGGACTTTCCCAAAATCCAATATCATGAAAAAGGTAACTTTTCTTCTTCTTACCTGTTGCATTTTTTTTTCCTGCAACAAGAAAGATAGTACTGCTGGTGTTGAAGTTCGCATACATAATGCTACCGTTCTTCAAATAGATAAATTGGTAATTACTGCAGCGGATGGCGATATTATATTTGGTACGCTGAATCCAAAAGGTACTACCGGCTACCGGTCTTTTTCCGCTTTGCCAGCCCATCCCGCTTTTATTGTAGAAACAAAGGGCATGCAGGAATCATTAACGGTTGAAAGCAGCATTGCTGTTTATTCCGGATTTTATACCTGTAAATTAATATATAACGTATATAAGCAATTATCAATAGAGCTGATTAAAGATTAAACCCATTAAATTCTCTTTAATCTTAATTTTACCTCCGCCACCGGAGGTTTTTTTATAAATTATTCACAGGGATATTAATTTTTCCACATTATGGGTAACACGGCTTCTCATGTAGGAATAAAAAACTGTACCTTTACATGACCTCCGAATATATTTCTTCCATTTTTGCAGGTCGCAAACAGGCTGGCTTTTCATTAAGCACAATCATATTCTAAAATAAGATATATACATTATTAATTTATTTAAGACATGGCCAAGTACATTTTTGTTACCGGTGGCGTAACTTCTTCTTTAGGTAAGGGTATCATTTCCGCTTCTTTAGCAAAATTGCTGCAGGCACGTGGCTTAAAAGTAACCATACAAAAATTTGACCCCTATATTAATGTTGATCCCGGTACCTTAAATCCTTATGAACATGGCGAATGTTATGTTACGGAAGACGGGGCAGAAACAGACCTGGATCTGGGGCATTATGAACGTTTCCTGAACATCTTTACTTCCCAGGCTAATAATGTAACTACCGGCCGCATTTACCAAACCGTAATTAATAAAGAAAGAGAAGGCGCATACCTGGGTAAAACCGTTCAGGTTATTCCGCATATTACAGATGAAATAAAACGAAGAATGCTGTTGCTCGGAAAGGGCGGATTTGATATTGTTATAACAGAATTGGGCGGAACGGTGGGCGATATTGAAAGCCTGCCCTTTATTGAAGCCGTTCGCCAGTTACAATGGGAATTGCCGGATGAAGATTGCCTGGTAGTGCATCTTACCCTGGTTCCTTATTTAAAAGCGGCAAAGGAATTAAAAACAAAACCAACACAGCACAGTGTAAAGCTTTTAAGCCAGGAAGGCGTTAACCCTGATATTATTGTATGTCGTACCGAAAGGCCGCTAACCCCTGAAATACGGAGAAAAATAGCTTTATTCTGTAATGTAAAGCCAGACGCGGTAATTGAATCGGCCGATGCCTCTACTATTTATGAAGTGCCTTTAACCATGATGCGGGAAAAGCTTGACCAGATATGCCTGAAAAAACTGGCTATCCAAAATTACAATGAGCCCGAGCTGGGCAAGTGGAAAGAGTTCCTGGATAAGCTGAAATACCCGAAAAGCAAAGTGAATATTGGTTTAATAGGTAAGTATATAGAACTGCAGGATGCGTACAAATCTATATTGGAAGCTTTTGTACATGCAGGAGCGGTAAATGAATGCAGTGTAAATGTAATTAATATACACAGCGAATTCATCAGCGCGGAAAATGTTAACGAAAAGCTCGATAGTCTGGATGGACTACTTGTTGCCCCGGGCTTTGGTTTGCGGGGTATAGAAGGAAAGATACTGGCTGTTAAATATGCAAGGGAAAACAGGCTGCCTTTTTTAGGTATCTGCCTGGGTATGCAAATGTCGGTTATTGAATTTGCCAGAAATGTGTTACATCTTAAAGATGCGCATTCTACGGAAATGAATTCCGATACCACCAATGCGGTTATTGATTTAATGGAAGAACAGAAGAAAGTTACCGCCAAAGGAGGCACCATGCGGCTGGGCGCTTACCCCTGCGATTTGAAAGAAGGAAGCCGGGCGCAGGAAATATATGGTACCACAGCCATCAGCGAAAGACACCGTCATCGCTGGGAATTTAACAACGCCTATTTAGCTGCTTTTGAAGAAAATGGTATGATAGCCAGCGGTAAAAATACCGAAAGCGGGTTGGTTGAAATCATTGAACTGCCCGGTCATCCTTATTTTATAGGCGTGCAATATCACCCCGAATTAAAAAGTACAGTAGAAAACCCACATCCTTTATTTGTAAGTTTTGTTAATGCCGCCAAAGATTTCGCCGAAGAAAAAAACACCAGTAAAAAGCCTTCCTTACAGAGCGAAATGATATAACCGGCTTGATTTTGCCCCTTACCGAAACAATTTGGTTTACATCCTTAAAGTTTATTCAAAGATGTTACCTTTGCCCACTCAAATTTTAAGGTAATATGCAATTTGATAAAAATGCGATTCTTGGTTTTGTATTGCTGGCAGTGATGTTTCTGGGTTTTTTTTATTTTACCCGTCAGGGACAACTTGATGTAGAAAAGCAGCAAAGGCATATCCAGGATTCGCTGGCAATGCTTCAGCCCAAAATAGACAGTAACACGGTTCGTGCAGATTCCATTCACCTGGCAACCCAAAGCAAGGTAGCCGCGGCAGGCCAGTTTGTAACGGCAGTGAGCGGCAGTGAAAATGAAACGGTATTAGAAAACGATTTGTTGAAGATTACCTTTACCAATAAGGGAGCCCAGCCTAAGCTGGTGCAGCTAAAACGGTACAAATCTATAGATAGCCAGGCTGTTAAATTGGTTGAAGAGGGCTTCGATAAACTCAGTTACCCGGTAAACACCGCCGCTAATCGCTCCATACAAACCGACGATTTGTTTTTCGGCGATGGAGCAGTAACCCGGAATGCAGATGGCAGTCAAACCATAACCTACCAGTTGAAGGATTCTTCCGGACAGGGGATCATTCACCGGTTTACTTTGCATAAGGATCAGTATATGGTTGACTGGAGCATTGAAATTGAGGGGGTAAACAGCTTGCTTACGCAAAACAGCATTAATCTGTTATGGCAGAACGAAGTAAAGCAGCATGAAAAAGATATTATAACCGAAAAAAGAGAAACACAGGTAGGGTTCTGGACAAAAAATGAATATGATTATTTTACGCTGGGACGTTCATCGGAAAAGCAGTTTGAAAACCCGGTACACTGGCTCAGCGTGAAACAAAAGTTCTTTAATACTACGCTCATCGCCAAAAATAATTTCAGCTCAGGTAATATTCATTGCTCTGAAAGCCATGATTCTACAGGAATAATAACCGCCGCTTCTGCTAATCTTAAGCTCATGCTTCCCGCCGGCAATACGGCTGTTGTTCCGCTGCAGATATATTACGGGCCAAATGATTATGACATTCTGAAAAGCTACGGTATCGGGCTTCAGGATGTAATTAACCTCGGACAGGGTATTTATGCCTTTGTGAAGTATATTAATAAATGGCTGGTAATGCCGGTTTTTGATTTCTTCAAAGGATTCGTGGGAAGCTATGGGATGGTAATTGCGTTGCTTACTATATTCATTCGCTTACTTACTTCCCCCTTAGTATACACGAGCTATCTCAGCGGCGCCAAAATGAAAGCCCTGCGCCCCGAGCTGGATATTTTAAAAGCCAGGCTTAAGGATGATCAGCAGGCTTATGCTATGGAACAAATGAAAGTATACAGGAGTGCCGGGGTTAATCCCCTTGGAGGCTGTATACCCGCCTTGCTGCAGATCCCCATATTCTTTTCGTTATATAGCTTTTTTAATGCTACCATTGAGCTCAGGGGGCAGCATTTTTTATGGGCCACCGATCTGTCTTCTTACGATTCTATTCTTACGTTCGGCTTCAACATTCCTTTCTATGGCAATCATATCAGCTTATTTACGATCCTGGCTACCGTAACCAGCCTTTTGATATCCATATACAGTATGGCGCAAACGCCTAATATGGATAACCCGATGATGAAGTACATGCCGTATTTTTTTCCGGTAATGCTGCTGGGTATTTTTAACGGCTTACCCTCTGCGCTTACCTGGTATTATACGGTATCCAACCTCATTACGCTCGTTCTTCAGTATGTGATCCAGAATTTTATCATTGATCATGATAAAATATTAGCTAAGCTGGAGCTTAATAAAAAGAAGCCTAAAGTTAAGAGCAAATGGCAGGAGCGGCTCGAACAAATGCAGGAAACGCAAAAAAAATTACAGCAAACAAAAAATAAGCCGCAGGGCGGCGGTAAGGGAAGGTAACCGGGATAATACCCGTTAGCTTTATTGCTATAATATTCTTTTTTTAACATATCTGTTTTTTAACGGGGCAATACAACCTTGCCCCGCATTTTCCTATCTTTACTCATATAACCCTTAATCTACAGCATATGTTCAGATACTTGCTTTTTATAGCAACGGCTTTGATAATCAGTAATGTAGTTCCGGCTCAGAAAATACTTTCAGAAGGAACGATTGTGTACGATATAACAGTTCAAACCGGTAGCAAAGAACCCCAACTGGCCGATATGTTTGATGGCGTTACTACAACCCTGTATTTAAAAGGCAGTCAAAGCCGTATAGAAATGATCAGTCCCCTTGGTTCTACCATTACCCTTCAGGATGCCAGAAATAATACCGGGGTAGTGCTTAAAGAATACGGCAATCAAAAATTGCTGATTCATATGGCTAAGGAAGACTGGGCTGATTTGAATAAGAAATACGCAGGTATAACCTTTACGCCTCAAAATGAAACCAAAAATATTGCGGGATATGCCTGTCAGAAGGCAATAGCCAAATTAAAGGACGGAACGAGCTTTACCGTTTTTTATACAAAGGACCTGGTAACAGAAAATAAGGATTATGATTACCAGTTCAAAAGCTTGCCGGGACTTCCGCTTGAGTATGAATCTGCTGTTGGTAACCTCAAAGTAAAATATACTGCGTCTAAAATTACTTTTGATCCTGTTCCTGTTCAAAAGTTCAGTGTTCCTGTTAGCGGATACCGTGAGCTTACTTACCAGGAAAGCACAAAGCTAAAAGGGAATTAGCTGAGCCTGCAAAAGCCCGTCATTAACCACAGCGGAAAGCTTTCACAAATAGATTGATTATACTGTAAGGCATCCCCTGCATCAGCGTAGCCGGTCAATGCTCTTTACTAATTTCTGATCGCGGTATATGCCTCGCATTGCCAGTATAAAACATACCGGTACCAGAAAGTAAAAAACAGCCCACAGGCTAAATGCGCCTTCCGCAAACGATTTGATCTGCATATAGTACAGCACGCCGGAGACAATAAAAAGCAACAAACCCGCAAAACACAGCTTTTGCTGTAAGCTTCTGTTCTTGTATAAAAGCACGGCAATCAGCGCAATCATTCCTGCAGCAACTGAAAGAATAATCAAAAACAGGCTGCTGGTAGCACTAAGCATATTGTATTCACTCATCCCGTTCACCAGCTTGTTGCCGTTATAAACGGGAAAGCGAAGTGTGAAAAAGGAGAAAACAGCAGCCAGTAACAGCCAGATGGTTTGCATACGTTGTAACATACGGGTCAGTTATAATATTATGGTTAACTTAAATGAGTTCAGGATATAGCGGGAACTGCTGCATGAACCGGTGCACCTGCTGCTGCACCGTTTTAATCTGCTGCTCATTTTCAGTATCCTTCAGCACGGTATCAATCATTTCCACAATGGGTTCCATATGTTCTTCTTTTAACCCCCGGGTGGTAACTGCGGGTACGCCTACCCGTATGCCAGAAGTTACGAACGGGCTTTTATCGTCAAAAGGTACGGCGTTTTTGTTTAAGGTAATATGAGCCTTATCTAATGTTTCCTGCGCTTTTTTTCCGGTTAAGCTCTTATTTCTTAAATCAATCAGCATTAAATGGTTATCGGTTCCGTTGCTGATAAGGTTATACCCGCGTTTTACAAAGGCTTTCGACATAGCCTGGGCATTGCTTATTACCTGTTTGGCATAGGCTGTGTATTCATCTGTCAAAATTTCTCCAAATGAAACCGCTTTAGCGGCTATGATATGCTCTAATGGCCCGCCCTGGGTACCCGGGAAAACGGCCAGGTCGAGCAGCGCGCTCATGGGGCGTATATTGCCTTTGGGATCTTTTACGCCAAAGGGATTGTCGAAGTCGTGACGCAGCATAATGATACCGCCTCTTGGGCCCCGCAATGTTTTATGCGTGGTAGAACTTATAATATGGCAATGTTCAAACGGGTCGTTTAATAATCCTTTGGCGATCATACCTGCCGGGTGCGCGATATCTGCCAGCACTATGGCGTCAATTTTATCGGCCACTTCACGGATACGCTTATAGTCCCAGTCGCGGCTATATGCCGAAGCGCCGCAAATGATCATTTTAGGCTTTTCCGCCAGGGCGGTAGCTTCTAATTGGTCGTAATCCACAATGCCCGTGTCTTTTTTTACGCCGTAAAACAATGCCTGGTAGTTTTTTCCACTGAAATTGGCAGGACTGCCGTGGGTAAGATGCCCGCCCATGCTCAGGTTCAGCCCCAGGATTTTATCACCCGGCTTCAGGCAGGCTAAAAAAACTGCGGTATTGGCCTGTGCGCCGCTGTGGGGCTGCACATTTGCCCAACTGGCATTAAAAATTTGCTTCAAACGGTTTATGGCTATGGTTTCAATTTCGTCTATCACTTCACAGCCGCCGTAAAAGCGTTTGCCGGGGTAGCCTTCTGCATATTTATTAGTAGCTACAGTGCCCATGGCCTGCATAACCTGCAGGGAGGTAAAGTTTTCTGATGCAATTAATTCTATGCCTTTACGCTGGCGTTCCAGCTCTTTGTTAATGAGGTCAAATATCAATGTATCTTTTTGCATGGCGCAAAAATAGCGCAACAATCTTGAATTTCACTATTTTCACCTTTTCAAAGCATCAGATAACACATGAAAGCAATTATACCCGTGGCGGGAGCAGGTACAAGGCTGCGACCGCATACCTATACCCAACCCAAGGCGCTGATCCCGCTTGCCGGAAAAACATTACTGAGCATTATTGTAGATCAACTCGCTGAAGCGGGCATTAAAGAATTTGTTTTTATTATTGGCTATCTCGGAGATAAGATACAGGATTATGTAAAACAGCATTATCCGCACCTGCGCTGTCATTTTATATTGCAAAATGAAAGACATGGTTTGGGACATGCCATTTATCTTACCAAAGATGTGGTAGAACAGGATGAAGTGTTTATTGTATTGGGAGATACGATTTGCGAATACAATATCAATGAAATTTTACAAAACAGCGGCTCTATGCTGGGTGTAAAAAAAGTAGATGATCCGCGCGATTTTGGAGTAGCGGAAATTGATGAAAATGCTGTTATTACAAGGGTGGTGGAGAAGCCGCAAATACCCAAATCCAATATGGCGCTGGTTGGCATCTATAAAATAAAAGATACCGGCTTCCTTTTTTCCTGTCTTGAAAACAATATCCGGGAGGGCATACAAAGCGGAAACGAATATAGCCTCACCGATGCGCTGGAATGCATGATTAAGAGCGGGGTGGTATTTCAGTCATTTAAAGTGCAGAACTGGTTCGATTGCGGAAAGATAGATACGCTGCTTGAAAGCAATGCCACATTGATGAAGAAACTAGGCGGCAAAATATCGCCCGACCATACTTTTGAAAATGTAATTTTAGTGCCACCCGTTAGTATTGGCAGCGGATGTGAAATTACCAATGCCATTATAGGTCCTAACGTGGCGATTGGCGAGGAGGCAAAAATTTCGTACTCCGTTGTAAAGGATTCCATTATTGGCGATTTTGCTAATTTAAGTAACGTGGTGCTGCATAATTCGCTGGTAGGAAGTGATACTGAAATTAAAGGAGAAACACGTACATTGAATATTGGCGATAATACACAAATTGATTTGGGGTAGATAAAAAGCATCAAATAGCAAATAACAAGAGCCAAACCGGTCTGCCGGGGGATAAATTTAATCCAGAGCAAAAAGACAGAATGGCTGTCAGCGGTCAGCCATGAGCAATACTTGAAAACCAACGGCAAACCATAAACTGTAAATTAAAAAAATCCGATGCAGGCTGGCAGTCAGGTATCGGCTACCAGTACCCTGCATAGCTTCACACTATATTCACCTCTCTTTCCAGCAGTACGCCAAATTTTTTATGAACACTGTGTAAAACCTCCTCACTCAAATCATAAATATCTTTTCCTTTAGCTCCGCCGTAATTTACAAGAACCAGGGCCTGCTTAGCGTGCACGCCGGCATCTCCGCGGCGATACCCTTTCCAGCCACACTGCTCAATAAGCCACCCGGCTGCCAGCTTCACAAGCCCCTGCTCACCGATGTCGTCCTGCGCCGGGTATTGCCTGGCAGGATAATGGGGTATAGCAGGATAGGTTTTCCGCAAAGCTTCTAATTGCTTTAAGGAGATTTCGGGGTTTTTGAAAAAACTGCCGGCATTGCCTATTACTGCGGGGTCGGGCAGTTTGGAAGAGCGGATATTGATCACCGCCCGGGAAACGGCCTGTATGCTTAATTCTTTTACTCCCATCTTTTCCAGTTCCTCCCGGATAGCGCCATAGGAAGTATGAAATACCGGGCGCCTGCGCAGCCGGAAAGTTACATTCAAAATAATGAACTGATCTTTATATTGTTTTTTGAATACGCTTTCCCGGTAACCAAAGGCGCAATCGCCTGCCGTAAAATGGTACACTTTTTTATCGTGCAGGTGATACGCGCATAAACTGTTAAACACTTCCTGCAATTCTACCCCATAAGCGCCTATATTTTGCATGGGCGCAGCGCCAACATTACCCGGTATCAGCGACAGGTTTTCGAGCCCGGCCCAGTTGCGCTGTATGCAATACTGCACAAAGTGATGCCAGTTTTCGCCCGCGCCTGCCCGCACATACACATAGGTGTCGTCTTCCTTTATCTCATCAATACCCATGATCTCATTTTTCAATACGATCCCATTCACATTTTGGGTAAACAGCATATTACTGCCGCCACCAAGGATTATTCTTTTCATCCCGGAGTTTTTTTCAATCCATTCGGCCAGCGGATCAATACCGGAGAAGGAAGAAAAATAACGGGCATACACATCTATTCCAAAAGTGTTATATTGCCTGAGCGAAATATTTTCCCGGATCTGCATATGGTATCTGTTCACTGCAAAATACAAAAATCATGCAAGCAAAAACAGCGGTGCTGCTCGGTGCAACAGGATTAATCGGTAATCACTTGTTACACCTGCTATTAGCGGATGATTATTTTACCGGGGTGAGGGTGCTGGTAAGAAAGTCTTTTACTTTTATGCACCCCAAACTCGAAGTACGCATTACCGATTTTGATGATTACGATAATTTCCACAGTACCCTGGGAAAGGGGGATGCTGTTTTTTGCTGTACCGGCACAACAATGAAAAAAGTGAAGGGAGATAAAGCGCTGTATCGCCGCATTGATTTTGATATACCTGTGCATGCCGCGCAATGCGGTATAGATAACGGGTTCTCCCAATACTTAGTAGTGTCCGCAATCGGCGCCAATGAAAAATCCTCCAGTTTTTACCTGCATCTGAAGGGAAGTATGGAAAACGCCATTCATGCTCTTCCTTACCTATCGCTTCACATTTTCCGGCCATCGCTTTTACTGGGCGTTCGGGAAGAAAAAAGAAAAGGGGAGAAGCTGGCCCAGTCTGTTATGCCGGCACTGTCTTTTATGCTGGCAGGAGCATTAAAAAAATACAGGGCCATTGAAGCCCTGGATGTAGCCAGAGCCATGCTTGCCGCGGCCCAATCCGGTAAAACGGGCATTAACGTACACGAGTACACGCAAATGAAAATACTTTCGGCGCAGTAAGGGGTTATAGAATTATAAAAAAAATCATTCAGTTGATATGACAAAAAAAATCCGCTGGGGCATACTGGGCGCCGGGCGCATTGCACAAAAATTTGCATCCGATCTGAAACTGGTGGAAGACGCAGTGCTGTACGCCATTGCCTCACGCGGCAAGGCCAATACTGAATTATTCTCCGGCTTATATCCTGCAGCACTGCAATATGATAATTATGAGGCTTTAGTACAAAATCCTGACGTAGATGTGATATACGTTGCCACGCCTCATGGACTGCATTATACGCATACCCTGCTTTGCCTGCAACATGGCAAAGCAGTATTGTGCGAGAAAGCATTTGCGCTGAATTCCCGGCAGGCAAAAGAAATGATAGCGGCAGCCAAAGCACAGCAGGTATTTTTGATGGAGGCCCTGTGGTCTAAATTTACGCCCCCCTGGCAAAAAATGATGGAAATGATCCGGAACGGGCAATTCGGAGAAATAAAAAATGTGCTGATCAACTTTGGCTTTATACCGCAGGCGCCTGTTGCCGACCGGCTTTTTAATCCCGCGCTGGGAGGTGGCACTGTACTGGATATTGGCATATACAATGTTTTTTATGCATTATCAGTTTTAGGCAAACCAGATCATATTGAAGCCAGCATGACGCCTGCGGCCACCGGCATTGATGAACAATGCGCTGTTCTATTCCGGTACAACAATGGCGCTATGGCGCAGCTTTTTTCTTCCTATTCCACGCACCTGGCCACGGAAGCCGATATTAGCGGCAATAAGGGCAGGATACGCCTTACTCACCGCTTTTATACACCGGATACCACTATTGAATTTTATCCCGGAAGAGCAGACAGCAAAACCATCATCCCCACGCAGCCTACAGAAGGATTTGGCTATCATTACGAAGCGCGCCACGTGGGTGAGTGCTTACGCAAGGGACTAACCGAAAGCCCGGTAATGACACATGCCGATACACTGCTGCTAATGGAAACAATGGATGAGATAAGGGAAAAAGCGGGAATCAGGTACCCGGCGGATGAGGTGTAACGTATGGTTTCCAACCTTTGGAAGGTTGGAAACCATACCGTGCATCAGGTGACCGGCAAAGCCGAACACTTACACCCCGGAGAACCGCTTGTTATGCAGTCGAACGAAGACATCTGCACGCGTCCCGGCATTGACTTTTACAATCCTGTATTAAAGAATATCCCTCATCTCCCCGGGTA
>CAYVEI010000090.1:12290-17405 GCA_964450515.1 uncultured Terrimonas sp.
GAATACCTGCTAAAGCTGTCTGTAGGATTCGGCATTATTTGTCTTTTTTACCAATTGGTGCTGAAGGGGTTAACCTTTTACAAGTGGAACCGGTTTTACCTTCTGGGATACTCACTGCTATGTTTTTTTATTCCGCTTATTAACATCTCCGAAGTGGTACAACAGCATGATGCAAATGTTTACAAAGCGCTTGATCTCATTCCTTCTATAATTCCCCGAAACGCCGCTCCTTTTGTGGCCATACAGGGAGGCAGGCATTCATGGTCTTTAACGGATTTGCTCTTTATCGTATTCATCACCGGTATCGTAATAATGACCGTAAGACTGGTTATACAGTTCATGGCTCTCATGCATCTCATAAAAAAAGCAGAACTGGTTTCCAATGAAGAAATAAGGCTTTACCAGGTAAACAGCAGGATCATCCCTTTTGCATTTGGTAAATCCATCTTTATGAACCGGCAATTGCATGAAGCAAAAGACATTGAAGAGATCATAAGACACGAGTTTGTACATATCAGGCAAAAGCACAGTATTGATATAATGTGGGCGGAATTATTATGTGTGCTCAACTGGTATAACCCCTTCGTATGGTGGATCCGCAGCTCAATAAAGCAAAATCTTGAATATTTAGCCGACAATAAAGTATTGCAGGATGGCATTGATAAAAAACAGTATCAATACCTGCTGCTAAAAGTACTGGGCGATCACCAGTTTGCAATTGCCCACCCTTTCAATTTTTCTTCACTTAAAAAAAGAATAGCAATGATGAATAAGATGAAAAATACAAGAATTCATTTGCTGAAGTTCCTGTTCATTATGCCATTGATAACAGTTATGATAATGGCTTTCAGGAAAGATCATAGCACATTAGTGAATAAAACCATGCTGTCGCTTTCCGGGATCACATTCGACAAGATTACAGAACTCCCCATCAGCGGCGTTACGGTAAGAGATTCCGCATCAGGCACACAGGCTGTTACCGACAAAAATGGGTTTTACACATTAGCTATCCCGGTAAAGGGCAGTGCCCCTTTCCGCATACATGTTGACTATCAAAAAGAAGGATACCCATTAAGCGTTCCGCTTAACAGTACAATGAACAGTACATCAGACAATATGATCATAATAGAAGGATTGGTAAATGAAAGAGACAATAACAGGGGAATAAAACCATCCCTGCATGCTTTTTCTTCATCACAACCTGGTTCAAACAGTTATAGCTATGCACTGGAAAAATTTGAAAGCCATATTTTTCAAAAACGGATTGGCTTGCTTGTACAAAATTCTACCAAACCAATCTGGATAATAGATGGTATTCCCTATGCGTTCATGAAAGCCGGCGTTGCCTGGTTTGACAAAGAAGAAGTTACTGCATCACCGGAATGCAAGGTATGGTTTGACGGAAAAATAATGAGTATTGGAGAAGCAAATAATACAGTGAACCGTTTCGAATTAAACAGTATTGGTGCAATGCCAAAAAAGGAAGCGCAGAAAATACTCGGAGTAAACTGTAATGTACTGTTGCTGGCTAAAGACAGCACCATTCCCAGGGATAAGCATACATCATCTGCATTTCAGGGCTCACCTGTCGCAAACGAGCTAAATGATAACAACGATACCTGTTATGTAAACATCAAAAATAACTTCTCGTTAACCGTATCAAAAAATAAAATAGCCTTTACCGGTGATGTAACCTTTACCATGCCGCCTCATAATAAAGATAAATTTCCGGTAACAGGGAAAGTACAGAGATTTATTTATGAAATCAAAGGATATTATGTTACCCTTGATAATTCACCGGCCGAGTTCGATAGGCCTTATGAATTTCAAAATGATCTTAATGCAACTAAAAAATTCTTAGTTATAACGCTAAATGCAGAAAAAGCTTATAAAAAGTATGGCGAAAAAGGCAAAACGGGCGCTGTAGAAATAATTGCTATTTAGCAAAACATTGACCCCCTCCTCCGTGATGCCCGAACCTTAAGGCAACAGTTTCACCATTATATCTTTATAATATACCACACTGTTAGGATCGTGCGCCTGAAAGGCAAATGTGCCGTTTGATATGAGACGGCCGGGATGTCCTTTGGAAGCAACAGCGTTTTCGGGTTCCGTCCAGTCAATAATGGTTTGCCCGTTGATCTTAGTAATAACGTGCTTACCTTCAACGCGTATACCAAGCTCAAACCATTCATCGTCTTTTACAAAAGTTGCCGCCGTATCTTTAATATCGTACAATCCCGCCGTTCTTTTCCAGTCGCTGTGTGAATTGTTTACCTGCACTTCAAAGCCATCATCCGGAAAGCCTTTCTGCTGAAACCTGGTATGGAAGTAAACGCCTGAATTGGAGTTGGCACGCGTCATTATCTGCATTCTGATCTCAAAATTTTTGAAGTTATGATTGCTCACCGGCCCGTCATAATACAAATGGGAGCGTTTCCCTGCAACCTTTATGGCGCCATTTTCAATACTGAACGAAGGCCCTTCGCTTTCTTTCCAGCCATCCATTGATTTACCGTCAAAGAGACTGATCCATTGATCGCTATGGCTATCCTTGCTGCTGTCTGTTATCTTATTCTGGCTGCTGCAGGCGGCAAGCATCAGTACTGCTGCAAAAAAGAAAATATTTTTTTTCACGATTCAGCTTTAAAGTGAAGGGTAATGAAGAGACCGCAAAAAAATCGCGATCTCTTAAGTGTCATATTAAAAATCCAGCGTCCATCCCTGGCGGTATGCGCGTTTTACAAAACGGTTTACTTCTTCCAAATTGGTAACCCGCATGTTTTTATAATCCCACAACAGTTTCATATTGGCGCCCGGATAATCATTGCCCCTGCCATTGGCCCTCGGCTTTGGCGTATCGGCTGCCTTTATAGCCAAATTGGCCATTAATATGGCTTCTGTAAGCGGCCCTGCCTTTTTAAAGGGAGAGCTCAGCTCCATATTGCCATAGCCGGCTATACAACCTTCTACCCATTGTGCATAATGCCCGTCTGCGCTCCCCGGAACACGTTGTATGGTTTGCGGCACTTTTACTTCACTATTCCTTGTAAGGGGTAATAATCGTGGATTGGCCGCATATTCGCTTGCCATCATTTTACCTTTGGCGCCTATAAACAAAATGCCGCTGTTGCCATCGCCAAATACTTCATTTGCTCCTAACTCTTCCGGACGCTCGGGTTTTATGCCGCCATCCATCCAATGCATAATTACCTGGTCTTTTGTTTTTGATGTTTTGGGAAAAGTGAGTGTTGCATGGCTTGACGGCGGAAAACTGTCGGGAAAATAACCACGCTTACCAAAAGCGGTAAATACGCTGGTTACCGAAGCCTGTACATCGAGCGCATACTCCAGGCCCAATATTCTGAATGGAGCTTCCATGAGGTGACAGCCAAGATCACCGAGGGCGCCGGTACCGTAATCCCACCAGCCACGCCAGCTACCGGGTATCAGTCCGTCTACATAATCCTTCTGCGGCGCGGTACCCAGCCACAGATCCCAGTTTAATTCCTTAGGAACGGATGGTTTTCCCGAAGGCCAGGGAATTCCTTGCGGCCATATTGGCCGGTTAGTAAATATGTATACCGTATGCACATCGCCGATGATGTCCGCATCAAACCATTCCTGCATCTGGCGTACGCCATCACCCGAAGCGCCCTGGTTGCCCATTTGAGTAACTACTTTGAATTTGTCGGCAGCCTCGGTAAGCATACGGGCTTCCCATATATCATGTGTTAATGGCTTTTGCACATACACGTGCTTTTTTCTGCGCATAGCAGCCATTGCCACTACAGCGTGAGTATGATCGGGGGTGGATACCGAAACGGCATCGAATGATTTAGCTTCTTTATCCAGCATTTCCCTCCAGTCTTTATAGTACTTAGCCCTGGGAAACTTTTTCCGGGATTCTTCAGCCATCCGGTCATCCACATCGCATAAAAAACCTATTTCTGCTTTTCCACTTTTATAAAAATTAGCAAGATCGGAGCGGCCCTTACCTCCTGCTCCCACGCCGGCAACAATTAATTTATCGCTCGGCGCTGTAATACCTTTACCCAAAACATTACGGGGAACGATCATAAAGCCCGCGGCGCCCAAAGCTGTATTTTTAATGAAGCTTCTGCGGGATCTGTTTTTCTTTTCTGACATAAGTACATTTTTAAATCTTCAAACAATTACATGCTGGTTTAAATCCAGTAGGTTATAAAAATAGTTTTTTTTGATCCATTCCTGCAAAATAAAATCCACTTATGTTTGCTATCGTTATTGCCTACCTGTTAATCAGTCTGTTGATCTTTCCTTTACGTTTAATTAAATCAAAGGCATCAAATAATTCACCTGCGGAAGTGTAAGCCCTGTATTCCAATTTATTATTATCTACCGTTATTACCTGGTAAAGCTGCGTATACACAGCCGATTTATCCATCCACTTGCTTTCTGCCACATCGTGGTCTGTCATTTTGGGTCCGCTTACGGATACAACATACATGGTACCGGACATCTCTCCTTTCTTTTCCATAGGAATATTTTTCATGCCCCGTGCATAAGTATGATCGTGTCCCTGAAGCACTAAATCCACTTTATACTTGTCAAAAAGCGGCTTGAATGTTTCCCGCATACGTTTATTATCACGGGTAGTTTTAGTGGAGAATATCGGATGGTGAAACACAACACAGGTCCATTTATTCGGATTGCTGCTTAATAAGCTGTCCATCCACCGTTTTTGTTTTTGAAGATATTCATCTGATTCTTCTGCCATATACGCATCAAGCGAAATAAAACGCACGCCCTGCACATCAGAGAAATAGCAGGTTTCTTCCAATCCTTTTGGCCCGTTTTCCGGAAGGGTAAACTGATACCGCCAGAAGGGCGATATATCCTTCACAAAACTTTCTCTCCCGTAATCATGATTTCCGGGTGAAGGCATATTGGGTACGGTAGCGTGAATAAACGCCCCCGCTTCAAACCATTCTCCCCATTCCTCATCGTTGCTATCCCGGTTTACCAGGTCACCTGCGTGCAGCATCAGCTTTGCTCCGGGCATACGGGCATAGGCTCCGCGGATCACCTTAGCCCACATGGAGCGTAAGCCGGTTTGCGCATCGCCAAAATAAA
>CAYVEI010000091.1:0-17312 GCA_964450515.1 uncultured Terrimonas sp.
TGATGATCTCATCTGCCGACCTGATGGTAAGAAATCTGGATCACCGGGTGGAAGCTGCGGTGTATATTACAGATACTGCTATTTGCAATGAACTGAAAGATATACTGCTTATACAGTTGCAGGACAATGTAAAAGCCCGCTGGTTAGATAATGAATTAAGCAACGCCTATGTTAGAACCAAAGGGAAAAAAATAAGATCCCAGAAAGAAATATACCATTACCTTTCTCAAAAAGCCGATCAGCAGCCCGGGGCCAATTCGTTAACTGTGCCGCCGGAGGGGTAAAACTATTGTTTTTCAGCACCCTTATTCATCTCAAACACGATAACAACTCTTTTTACTGACAAGTGTGGATTTTAATATGTTACACACCGGTAATTATTTAATAATATTGAGGTTTAAATCATTAATACAGTTATTTTATATTGAGATTAGCGGCTATTGATATTGGAAGTAATGCTGCCCGGTTACTGATCAGCGAAGTAAAAGTAAGCGCCGGGGGAGAACCGGTTTTTAATAAGCTTAACCTGGTAAGAGTTCCGCTAAGGCTGGGTTTCGATGTTTTTGAAAGCAATGAAATATCTGAAGAAAAAACGGTAATGGTTATGCAAACCATGAAGGCCTATAAGCACCTTATGAATGCTTACGGCATAACCTATGTTAAGGCCTGCGCTACCTCGGCCATGCGCGATGCCCGCAATGCGCCGGATATTATCAGGAAAATAAAGATGGAAACGGATATTACCATTGAAGTGATCAGCGGAGAGGCTGAAGCCAGCTATATTTACGAGAACCACATAGCCGAAAAAATGTCGAAAGAGGATGCTTATCTTTATATTGATGTAGGCGGGGGAAGCACAGAACTTACTTTTTTCAGCAATGAAAAGCTCGTATTCAAGGAATCATTTAATATTGGCACCATACGTTTATTAAAGAACATGGTAACAGAAGCGCACTGGAACAATATGAAAGATTTTGTAAAAGCCAAAATCAGGAACTACCACTCTGTTATTGCTATTGGCTCCGGCGGAAATATCAATAAGGTGTTTTCCTTATCCAAAAAAAAAGAAGGTAAGCCTTTACCCTTTGAATTGCTGAAGGATTATTATAAGGAATTAAGCGGCTTTACGCTGGAAGACCGTATGCGTGTGTACAAATTAAGAGAAGACCGGGCAGATGTAATTGTTCCTGCTTTATTAATATATATAAATATTATGCGATGGACCGATGCCAAAAACATCTATGTGCCCAGGATCGGGCTGGCAGACGGGTTGATCCAACACTTATATAAGGAGGTAATAACATTTTAACAGGCTATAACTTATGAGTATCAACAGGGAAATTAAAAGAATTACCACCCATACCTTGCAGAAAATGAAGCGTAATGGCGAAAAAATAGCCATGCTCACGGCGTACGACTATTCATTTGCCAAAACATTTGATGCGGCAGGCATAGACATCTTACTGGTGGGTGATTCCGCCAGCAATGTAATGGCGGGGCACGAAACAACGCTTCCGGTAACCCTGGACCAGATGATCTATCATGCATCATCTGTTGTAAGAGGGGCAAAGCGTTGCCTGGTAGTGGTAGACCTTCCTTTTGGCGCATACCAGGGCAATTCAAAGGAAGCCCTGAACTCTACTATCCGTATTATGAAGGAAACCGGCGCCCACGCTGTAAAATTAGAAGGGGGGGAGGAAGTGATAGAATCCGTTAAAAGGATCATATCTGCCGGCGTTCCGGTTATGGGTCATTTAGGGTTAACGCCTCAGTCTATTTATAAGTTCGGTACATATACCGTAAGGGCTAAAGAGGAAGCGGAAGCCGAAAAGCTCCAGCGAGATGCCAGGCTGCTGGAAGAAACCGGGTGCTTTTCCATAGTACTGGAAAAAATTCCGGCCTTGCTCGCCAGGCAGGTAAGCGAAAGTATTTATATTCCTACCATTGGTATCGGTGCAGGCAATTACTGCGATGGACAAGTGTTGGTAATGCATGATATGTTGGGTATTACAACTGAGTTTAAGCCTCGTTTTTTACGGCAATATCTTAATCTAAATGAAACCATAACGCATGCTGCCCGGCAATATATTAAGGATGTGCGAACAGGCGGTTTCCCTAATGAAAATGAACAATATTGATCATTATACACCAAAAATAAATATTTATATAACTACTGTATATCATTGATTATAAATGGTATATAAAATTTAAATTTATTTATCCCTATTTTGTGTCGGCATCTAAAATATCATACAGCTTCAATTCGGGAGTGGTTTCTTTAAGCTTCATATACAGGCTCAGGCAATTGGTGGCTACCGCCATCCTGCTATTTGTTTTAACCGCATCAAAATAAACCTGCTTCATTTGTTTTCTTTCCCTGCTTATCATCCGTTCCGCTATTTTATACTCATTTCCAATATTACCGGCATTTGTTTTTTCCGCAAAAACCGCCACATTGGAAATTTGTACATTATTATTACGCAGTTCCATGATCTCGCAAACACAAACAGTGTTTACCGTTTTGCTCTTGAGCTGCGCTATGAGGGCTTCCGCCTTTGCGGCATTTCCGTTGAATACCGGAACAGATGCTTTTATAAAAGCGCTGAGGCTGAATTGCTCGGGCCGCACTGTTCCGTTGCCGGCGTTGGCCGATAATGTTACTACTGTTAGTATAATGCATAAGCAGTAGAACCGGGTACGAAATACATTTGCCATTTTGTTTGATTTAATCAAGTTAACAATACACGGTTTCACACAAGTTGGAACCCGATTAAAATCGTATGGCTTTTCAGGTGATACGGGAGTAAAGGGAGTGCAGTAAATAAAAAAACCTGCATTTTACAGGCTTCTCATTGGGGATACTTGATAAAAAACATAACGGTATACAAAGAAGGTTAATTATTTTGAAACCGCATAACAATACGCTGTTAAATCAATAATTACTCCCGATTTAATAGCATATATCAAAGCAAACTGTGTGTTCAGGCTGTATATTGCACCCAAATAAAATGCCATGAGTAATTTTATTGAAAAGCTGCGGATCAGTTCGGTAAACCAGGGCGTTTCTACCGGGCAATATAATATTGGCTCTTCGGGAGCAATCCATCCTTCCCGCTCACCGGTTGACGGAGCCCTGATTGCCAGCGTGTATATGGCCGATGACAACGGTTTTGAAACCGCGGTAAGAAAAGCGGGGGAAGCTTTTTTGGAATGGAGAAACTGGCCCACTCCAAAAAGGGGAGATGTAGTAAGACAAATAGGCAATAAGCTCCGGGAGTATAAGGAACCGCTGGGCAGGCTGGTTTCTTACGAAATGGGCAAAAGTTTGCAGGAAGGAATGGGAGAAGTGCAGGAAATGATAGACATCTGCGATTTTGCGACAGGACTTTCCCGCCAGCTTTACGGGTTAACCATGCAGAGCGAAAGGCCCGGCCACCGGATGTATGAACAATGGCATCCTATAGGTATTACGGGTATCATATCGGCGTTCAACTTCCCGGTTGCCGTATGGAGCTGGAACGCTATGCTATCGTGGGTATGTGGTAATACCTGTATTTGGAAGCCCTCTGAAAAAGTGCCCTTATGCGCCATCGCATGCCAGAATTTAATTGCAGATGTATTTGCTCAAAACAATGTTCCTGAAGGAGTTAGCTGCTTATTAATAGGGGATAAGTATATTGGTGAAAAAATGGCTGCCGATACCAGGATCCCGCTTATTTCCGCAACAGGTTCTACGCGTATGGGTAAATCGGTAGCTACTGCCGTAGCTTCCCGCCTGGGAAAAAGCATACTGGAACTGGGTGGCAATAATGCCATTATTATATCGGAACATGCAGATATGGATATTGCGGTATTGGCGAGTGTTTTTGGCGCTGTTGGCACGGCGGGACAGCGTTGTACCAGCACCCGGCGGCTTATTATTCATGAAGCTGTTTATGAAACCTTTAAAAACAGGCTGGTAAGCGCATACCGCCAGCTAAAAATAGGCAACCCGCTGAACGGGGAAAACCATGTTGGTCCGCTCATTGACACGGATGCCGTAAAGAGCTACCAGGAATCTATAGTAACCTGTAAACAGCAGGGAGGTAATTTTATAATAGAAGGCGCCGTACTGGAAGGTGCGGCATATACCAGTGGCTGCTACGTACAACCCTGCATAGCCGAGGTTTTACCGCATTACCCCATTGTTCAACACGAAACTTTTGCCCCCATCCTTTATATTATGAAATATAAAACGATGGAAGAAGCCATCGCTATACAAAACAGTGTTCCCCAGGGATTGTCATCTGCTGTTATGACACTTAATTTAAGGGAGTCTGAATTGTTTTTATCTGGCGCCGGCAGCGATTGCGGCATTGCCAATGTAAATATCGGAACAAGCGGAGCAGAAATTGGCGGCGCCTTTGGGGGTGAAAAAGAAACCGGCGGCGGCAGGGAAAGCGGCAGTGATGCCTGGAAAAGTTACATGCGCAGACAAACCAATACCATCAACTGGTCAAACCGGCTTCCCTTAGCGCAGGGAATCGTATTTAATATTTAAGTTTTTTGTTAAAGATATTCTAAATGAGCTACTTATTCACATGTTTCCCGTGAAACGTGCATATCTTTTTTTTGAAAATACTGCTTTCTTTTGTATTGCTAATGGCAACCATGCGAGGCAGGATATATTCCAAATGCATTAATAGACAGGGCTTGCTGGTAACTGCCACGAATGCACAAATGTGTCTTTGACACAAGAAATTATCTTTTTAAATATGTACATCATACTTAGAGCCTGCAAGCCTTTTTACTAAATGTTTATCAAATCCTTGCAGCAATAATGCTGTGATATCATATGCAACATAAAAGATGGTCATTTATTCAAAGCTATTTTATTCATTTTAAAAAATATTCGTGCATTCGTGGCTATTACCACCGTTTTAGCTACAAATCCATGAGGTGCACTGTTAATCAGCCACGTTATTTTACCAAAAATGGAACCACCTGAATCCCAATAATATTATAGCATATTACACGTTATAATCTTCATACATTCAATTCATCCTTTGGAAATATCCTGTTCGTATGAAAAAAGCATATTTACTGATAGCCTTCAATCTTGCATTTTTTAATGTTATTTACGCCCAAATGAAGTGGGGTATAGGTGGAGGCCCGCATAATACTACGGTTATTGAAAAAAATAACCTCCAGGGCTGGGATCAGCAGTACAAAGGGAATTTTACCCCGCTTGGCGGTTTTCATGCAGGTGTATTTTCAGAGATCAATATCAGTAAAAATACAAACTGGGCGCTTCAGCCTGCTTTATTGTATACGAATAAGGGAAGAAAGTTTTCAAAATCATACGATTCCACAAAATCTTTTATTAATGATACTTCCGCTATTAATGCTTCCTGGAAGATCAACTATCTTGAACTGCCGGTAAACCTGGTATACCGCATACCACTTACAACCAAAGTGAGGTTCATACTGGGGGGCGGTCCCTATGTTGCGTTGCAGCTTAACAGCAAAACCGCCTATGAGATACGGAATGCTTCCGGTGAACGCGAAACCTTTACAGATAAAATGGCTACGGGCGATGCAGTTAATACCTACCAAAAGCTGCATTGGGGAATAAATGCACTGGCAGGATTTGATTTTAACGACCGTCTTATGCTTACAGCCAATTATAACAGAAGCATGTCGGACTTTTATACCGCTGGCTATGAAGGCTCATTTAAACATCAGCTTTGGGGCGGCACGGTTGTAATATGGCTTACTCCTTCCAAAACAAATAAGATCAAAGCAGGCCAAAAAGATAGCGACGGAGACGGGGTGCCGGATAAAACAGACAAATGTCCTGCAGAAATGGGCACGGCAGCAACAAATGGCTGTCCTGATACAGATGGAGACGGTATACCCGACAATGAAGATAAATGCCCTGATGTGGCTGGTGTTAGCCACCTGGTTGGCTGTCCGGTGCCTGACAGGGATAAAGATGGCATTGCAGACGACGAAGATAAATGTCCGGATGTGGCCGGCATGGCCAAATATAATGGCTGCCCGGCGCCTGATACGGATGGAGACGGGGTAACAGATGACAAGGATAACTGCCCGGGTATTGCAGGTACTGCCAAATATAATGGCTGCCCGGCGCCCGATACAGACGGAGACGGCATTGATGATGATAATGACAGGTGCCCGCTGAAAGCAGGAACAAAAGAAAACAACGGATGCCCGGGTATTGGAAAAGATATGCTCGACGATATTAATAAAGCGGCGCGCAGTATTTTGTTTGATGTGAACAGCGATAATATCAAAGCGTCTTCCTACGGCGCCCTCGATAAACTGGTTGCAATTTTGCTAACCGATGCCGAATTGAAAATGGATATAGAAGGACATACAGACAATACCGGCTCGGTTCGTATTAACCAGGTGCTTTCCGGACGCAGGGCCCTTGCCATTAAAACCTACTTAGTTAAAAAAGGTATTGCCGCCGAGCGGCTAACGGCATCGGGTTTTGGATCTGAACATCCTATTGCCAGCAATAGTACCGAAGCAGGCAGGTCTAAGAACAGGCGCGTTGAATTTAAAGTTAAATACTAACGGTAACGCATAAATAACCGGCAGGCATCTTTTCAAACACGGAAGATGCCTGCTCTTTTAAAGTGCGTACCGCTTTAACATGGATCAATATCTGTTTGGGGCAATTGCATTTACCGGATACTTGTTATAGTTTTGTATTACTCCATCCCTCCTGTGATCTTCCGCCAGGCTTCCCGTTACTATAATATATGCATTAGCCGGGCCATACTAAAAGCGATTCGTGTTACCGTTACTTTCGATGAGCCGCACAATATCCCCGATGAATAACTAAGTAGTTTTACAATTCAACTAAGTGTTTTTTCGTTATATACCTGAAATCCTATCCGCCCTTTATAAACTAAAAAATGAATTTTATGAGAAAGATAGATGCCGTACTTCTGTCTGCACTGATACTCTACGATTACAGTGCCCAGTCCCTGGTAGATAGTGATATTATTAACCTGGGTAACTCCTTTATAACGGAGCGCAGCAGTTTCGGGGAAGATCAACCGGTTGATCCTTCGTTCCTGGCCGACCGTTATAATAATACTCTTACCGAAAACAATAATGCGGAAAAATTGAACCGGTATAGATTAGACGCGGCGCCAGCCGGAAATATTTCGTATCATGATTTAGCAAAGATCAATCCTGCCACGGCCCTTACGGCAACACAGTTGCAGGATAATAGTAATATACTTGTTCATATTAGTATGCCCGATGCTTTTATTGAAGAAGCCGCTATGCTTCCAGAAAGCCCTGAATCCGCTACTGAAGAAAGCAGCCTCACTTTATCTGTGGCAACCGCAACCGTTTCGGCTTCATTTGCTTCGTTAAGCGATGCAGGGAACATTGAAGTGAAAGATGAGTTTGATGCAGGTATGCAGTTTGCCGACACCGACGCTGATGGTATGTTTGATTTTGAAGATCAATGCCCGGCTGTTGCAGGTGTGGCAAGATTTGAAGGCTGCCCTGTTCCGGACAGTGATGCAGACGGTATAAATGATGAAGAAGACCATTGTCCTTTTGAAGCCGGTACCGCTGCCGGAAACGGTTGTCCTTTAGAAGCCGGTATTAGCGCTGCGTATACTTCAACAGGCGATTTTAACAATGATCAGTTGAATGCAACGGCTTTTTCAACAGTAGTAAAATTTGAAACGAATAATGATCTGCTGTCAAACACAGATTTTAATATGGTGCTGCAACTGGCAGATAAACTGCTTAATAATGCCGGTGCAAAAATTGATATCTACAAAGCAACTGATCTTAATTCCGCAGCGCAGGTAAATACCGTTATGCGTTATTTAAAAGATCTGGGTGTTAATGATTCGCAAATCAACATTTCCGCAAAAAATACAGGAGCTGATGCGTTTATTGGAGGAGTGGAAGTGCAAATAAAATATTAAATCGTTAAGATTCATATAAAATGTCAGGGAAAACAACCCTGGCATTTTTTTTTGCATCTCTATTCTTTTAAATTGTGTTAACCGGTGGCGATAATTAATAATTTTTATCCAAATTTGCCGATCAAATAATAATACATGAAGAAAACTTGCTTACTCGCAATCATTGGAGCCGTGCTGTGTTTTTCAGGATTTACCCAAACCGCAGTAAAAGAGGTTCCCAGGGGATGGCATATGCTCGACCCGCAAAAAGACGGTTATTATGGAATAGATGCTGAAAAAGCCTACAATGAGCTTTTAAAAGGAAAGAAAAGTGTTCCCGTTATAGTAGCAGTAATAGATTCGGGCATAGATACCACGCATGAAGACCTTAAACCTGTTTTATGGCATAACCCCGGTGAAATTCCGGACAATGGCATAGATGATGACAATAACGGATATATTGATGATATATATGGCTGGAACTTCCTGGGTGGCAAAGACGGAAGAAATGTTAATAAAGACTCCTACGAGGCTGCACGGGTGTATTACAAACTGAAGAAGAAATTTGGCGGCACTATGCCGGATGAGGCAACGGCAACACCTGAGGAGCTTGATGAGATCAGGATGTATAACAAGGTAAGAGACCTCATAGAAGGGGATGCTAAAGAAGCTTCACTGAATGTTATGTTCTTAAAGAACATCGTGGAAAAAATGCCCTGGGCCGATAGCATTTTGCAAAGCAGTTTAGCCATGAGCGAGTACAGTGGCGATGATCTGCAGAAATTTAAACCGGCTTCCGCAGATGAAAGCAGAGCAAAAAGCACTATAATGGCTTTATTCCTCGGCTTCCAGGCAAGCGAAATGACGAACAAAAGACTGCTTGAAATGACGTCGGAATTTTATACCGGGGAAAAATTAAAAGCAGAAGCGATCGTAAAAGAACCGAAGGATTATCGCGGAGAGATTGTTAAGGATAATTATGACGACATTAATGACCGCTACTATGGTAATAATGATGTGATGGCAGGTACACCTATGCATGGCACGCATGTATCCGGTATCATTGCCGCCGCACGCAATAATAATATTGGGATGAATGGTATTGCCGATAATGTACGCATTATGACAGTGCGGGCAGTGCCGGATGGTGATGAGCACGATAAAGATGTAGCCAATGCGATCCGGTATGCGGTAGATAATGGCGCCAAAGTTATTAATATGAGCTTTGGAAAAAGCATATCGCCCCAGAAACAGTGGGTTGATGATGCGGCAAAGTATGCCGAATCTAAAGGTGTATTGCTGGTGCACGCCGCAGGTAATGACGCAAAAGATATTGATATCAATGATAATTTTCCTAATCCCATCTTCAAAAATGACAGTATGGGAAGAGCGGGTAACTGGATTACCGTAGGCGCAAGCGGCGATCCGGCATCGGGTGGCATAATCGGCTCTTTCTCGAATTATGGTAAGAAAGAAGTAGATGTGTTTGCACCGGGGGTAAAAATATATTCCACTTTGCCCGGAGGCAACCAGTATGGCAATTTGCAGGGAACCAGTATGGCAAGCCCTGTGGTGGCAGGGGTGGCGGCTTTATTGATGTCGTATTATCCCAATCTTACAGTACAGCAAATTAAGGAGGTAATTGAAAAATCCGCCGCTTCCCCAGGAGTAAAGGCCCGGAAGCCCGGAACAGATGAAATGGTAAGCATGGCTGAGCTGAGCCGTGCGGGTGGAATTGTAAACGTGTACGAAGCGGTAAAACTGGCCGATTCTATTTCGGGTGAACAGAAAACGTTACCCCGGGAGGCCTTACCAAAATCGAAAATGAAAAAAGATAAGAAAGGATAGAAAGTAATACGGGAATACTATTTTTTACCGCAGATCTGCAGCTTATATAGCTGTGCATCTGCGGTATCTTTTTTCACGCATCTGCGTCGCTTTATATACTGCTATCAGGGATTGTTATTTTGCTTTTCTGCCCTGCGTTTCCGTTGTTGCTTCTCCAAACAGCATTACATAGCCGCAGAGGTCTTTCTTTTGTTTACTGTTTACCTGCAGCGGTTTTATCATATGGTATTCAGACATTTTAGGCACATAAGAATAACTGATAATATTACCATCCGCTTCACCCCATTTTTTTCTCTGGTATACCACCTGCTTTTCATTATAATCGTACATCCTCACTTCATACAGGTTCGACTTTACATCTCCTATAAATACAAACTGGTACTTCGTTCCTTCATGCATGGGCACTATAATCGGGATCTCGTATTCACTCTCCATCGTAATAGAAGCTTCACGCAATACTGAAAAGCCGCCATCGGCGAGTAAATGTTTAACACTGTCGGCCTGCTTTTGAATAGACAGGTTGTCGCAGGGGCTAACCCGGATAATATTGTCTGACTGTGCAAAAGATGAAAAGCTGAATAATAATGGCAGGGAGCATATTGCGGAAAGGAATGGCTTTTTCATTTTTAAAAGTTTACAGGGTTTCAGCCTGATTTCCGGTTACACGAACCGGTGATAATCAAAGGAATTGAAGAACGGAAAGGTTTCAATTCTCCCGGACTTTAATGAACGCAAATTTGCTGCCTAAATTATTTTTTTTGGAAATAAATAGCATCTGCCTGCTGAACAGGGCATATTACCAGGTCGTTGATACAAACATGCTCAGGCACCGTAGTACAATAGTAAATAACATCTGCTACATCTTTAGCAGTCAATGGTTTAAAGCCATTATATACGGCATTGGCCTTAGCCTTATCACCGTTAAACCGTACCAGCGAAAACTCCGTTTCAGCCGCGCCGGGATGAATGGCGGTTACTTTAATATTATGCCTCAGCAAATCTATACGCATGCTTTTGCTGATAGCTTTTACGGCAAATTTGCTGGCACAGTATACATTGCCCCTTTCATACACTTCCTTTGCTGCCACGGAGCCAAGATTAATAATATGTCCTTTATTTTGTGCTGTCATTAAGGGCAATACGGCTTTTGAAACGTACAGTAATCCTTTTACGTTGGTATCCAGCATCGTATCCCATTCATCTATGTCTGCCTCATCAAAAAAATCACGGCCCAGCGCGAGCCCTGCATTATTAATAAGAATACTGATCTTCCTCCAGTTGCCCGGAATCGTATCTACAGCATTAAAAACATCCTGCCGCCTGCTTACGTCAAACGGAAGTGGCAGCACCCGCACGGAAAAGCGTTCTTCAATATCCTTTTTCAACTGCTCCAACCGATCTTCTCTTCGTCCATTGATAATGATATCATAGCCCGCTTCCGCAAACTGCAGCGCACAGGCTTCTCCAAACCCTGAAGTAGCGCCTGTAATAAAAACAATTTTACTCATTTAAAAACAACAGGTAGATGAAACGCAAAGGTAAAGTGAAAATAGAAGTGAAGGCCAACCTTACGCCAGACAGTATGAATAAAAAAAACTTACTGCCTGCTTTCATCCAATTGTTCCGCCCATGCTATTAATGTATTTACTTCTATGGGAACATTATTTATTTTTTCATCCCTTTTTTTACCCAGGCGAACAATAACCATATTGCGGGCCGGTATACAAATGATATACTGGCCTAATATTCCACGGGCATAAAATATATCCTGCCGGCCGGGTATGATCCACCATTGATAGCCGTAATAATTGCAGGGAGTATTATGCTCATCCATAATGTTACAGGGCGTAACGGTTTTTTTGAAAAACGCGCTGTCAATAACCGGTACACCATTAATTTTTCCGCTGTCGAGCATAAACTGGCCCAGCCTTGCAAAATCACGGGCATTGCTGTTAAAGCAGCAATAGGCTTTTTCGTTGCCATTGGGCCTATCAATGCTCCACAACGCATCATGTTCTGCGCCGAGGGGTTGCCATAATTTTTCTGAGGCATACGCGCTCAGGGATTTCCCCGTTGCTTTTTCAACAACCAGTCCCAGCAATTGCGTATCACCGCTTTTATACGTATGGTATGTACCGGGGGTTTTCACAATATTCACACGGGTTGCGGTTGTATATACATCACTGCCATAGTACAATTCAGTGGTTTCTGAAAACGGGTTGGCATAACTTTCATTCCAGTTGCTGCCACTGCTCATCGTTAACAGATCCACAATTTTTACTTTTGCTTTTTCGCCTTCATTAAATTCCGGAAGGTATTTGGCCACAGGATCGTTTACCGATCCGATCTTACCTTCATGTATAGCCGCACCGATGAGCAAACCGGTAATACTTTTAGCAACAGAAAATGAATTCGACAGCGAACTATCGCTGTAGTTACCCCAGTATTTCTCAACAACAATTTCCCTGTTTTGCACTACCACTAAGCCAACGGATTGCAGCTTTATAAGGTATTGCGCTAATGTGTCGGGTATCTTTACTTTACCATAATCTGCCGAAAAGCGCCAGGGAACAGGTTGTGCTACCGGCACTGCACGGTTGTTAAAAATGGTATAATCATCAATGTTTGCAAAATTATAAACAATGGCTTTGTATAAATAAGCTTTGCCGGTTAGAACGGGTAGTACGAGTATAACAAGTGCTGCAATTATGATAAATTTTACGGAGCGGTTTTTATTTTTTTTCATTGTAACAGGGAGTTAGGGTATTCCTGCTTAATTTCGGGCTAACTAAGATACAATAAATTATACGCATGCATATTGTTATACTTGATGGTTATTCCATTAATCCCGGCGATTTGAAGTGGTCTGCCTTAGAAACATTCGGCAATTTAACCGTTTACGACAGATCAGCTCCGGATGAAGTGCGGGAGCGCTCGGCAAACGCAGAAATTGTGCTCACCAATAAATCAAAAATTCCCGGCGATGTAATTCATGCGTTACCTCAACTGCAATATATAGGAGAGCTGGCAACAGGTTACGACAATGTAGATATTCAGGCTGCGGCTAAACGGAACATCCCGGTATGCAATGTGCCCGGCTACAGCACATCATCGGTTGCCCAGCTAACATGGGCGCTCATACTGGAACTTACGTATAACGTTAACCGCCGGTCGGAGGAAGTACGTAACGGTGCATGGACAAGGAGTAAGGATTTTTGTTTCGGACACGAAGGCCTTTTTGAGCTACAGGAAAAAACACTCGGGCTCATTGGTTTAGGACAAATAGGTTCTGCGGTAGCCAAAATAGCAATGGCATTTGGCATGAAGATCATTGCCGTGGTTCGCAACCCGGCTAAATATGATATGCCGGGCGTAAGCTTTACAAGCGTAAACGAATGTTTTGAACAGGCGGATTTTGTTAGCCTTCATTGCCCGCTTACCGATGCCAACAGGCAGATGGTCAATAAAGCGCTGCTGGAAAGAATGAAACCTGCCGCTTATTTAATTAATACGGCACGCGGCGCCCTGATCAATGAGCAGGATTTAGCCGGCGCGTTAACCCACAAGCGAATTGCGGGAGCTGCTGTTGATGTATTGTCGCTGGAGCCGCCTCCGGCAGATAACCCCCTGTTAAAGGCTCCCAACTGCATTATTACACCTCATATTGCATGGGCCACCAGGCAGGCAAGGGAACGGCTTTTATATGAATCTGCAGAAAATATTAAAGCATTCCTCAGCGGAGGATTAAGGAACGTGGTTAACGGAGTTAAGAAAGTGTAGCTTTTATCGTGCAGTTGATCGCATAACTGTATGAACTCTTTTTTATCTTTGCCGGATGCATTATGTTTCTGCTGAAGGATTAGGGAAGTCTTACGGAATAAAGCCGCTTTTTAAAAACCTGGGTTTTCATATTGAAGAAGGTGATAAGATTGCGTTAATAGCCCGCAACGGTTCGGGTAAATCTACCTTACTTAAAATCATAGCCGGCAAAGAAACGCCTGAAGCGGGAAAATTATGGGTGCACAAAGATGTAACCGTTGCCCTTTTTGAGCAGGAGCCTTCCTTTATTGATGAATTATCTGTACTTGATAACATCTTCCACCACAATCATCCTGTTATTAATGCCATTAAGCAGTATGAAGCGGCAAGCGAAAGTGAAGATGCGGATGCATTGGGCCATGCCATTGTAAAAATGGATGAGCTGAATGCATGGGATTTCGACAGCAAGGTAAAACAGATCCTCGGCAAGTTGAATATTCACCAGTTTCAGCAAAAAGCAGGTACGCTTTCGGGTGGCCAGCGTAAACGGGTGGCGCTTGCCAGAACCCTTATTGATATTGGTTTCGAGCACAGGCATGTGCTCCTTATTATGGATGAGCCTACCAACCACTTAGATGTGGCAACAGTAGAATGGTTAGAGCATTACCTGAACCAGGAAAAAGTAACCTTACTGCTGGTTACACACGACCGGTATTTTTTAGATGCGGTATGCAACGAAATATGGGAGATGGATGGCAGCAACTTGCATGTATACAAAGGCGATTATGAAAACTATATAGAAAAGAAAGCCGCCCGGCTGGAACAGCAGGCTTCGGGCATTGATAAAGCGAAAAACCTTTACCGTAAAGAATTAGAATGGATAAGAAAGCAACCGAAGGCCAGAACAACCAAATCGAAAAGCCGCATTGACGCTTTTAGTGAAGTGGAAACCAAAGCCAAACAGCGGATGGAGGATAACCAGGTGCAGTTGCAGGTAAAAATGAGCCGTCTTGGCGGTAAAGTAGCCGAGCTAAAAAAAGTATATAAAACGTACGGGAACCATACCATACTGAAAGGCTTTGATTACACATTTGCAAAAGGCGAAAGAGTGGGCATTGTAGGAAAAAACGGGGTGGGAAAATCTACTTTCCTTAATATGCTGCAGGGCATTGAAAAAGCCAGCAGCGGGAAGATTAATATCGGCGAAACTGTTATTTTTGGATATTATTCCCAGCAGGGGCTGGAAATAAAAGAAGATATGCGGGTGATAGCCTATGTGAAAAATATAGCGGAAAATTTTCCGCTGGCCAATGGAGGGTCGCTAAGCGCGGCCCAGTTTCTGCAGCTTTTTTTGTTTGACCCCGATCAGCAGCACACTTTTATTTCAAAGCTGAGCGGAGGTGAGAAAAAAAGATTATTGCTGCTGTCTATACTTTTCCGCAACCCCAACTTTTTAATATTAGATGAGCCTACCAACGATCTTGACCTTCCTACGCTGGGTGTGCTGGAAAATTTTTTAAGCGAATACCAGGGTTGCCTGCTGATCGTTTCACACGACCGTTATTTTATGGACAGGCTCACCGATCACCTGTTTGTTTTTGAAGGGAACGGGGAAATAAAAGATTTTCCGGGAAATTATACCCAGTACCGGATATGGAAAAAAGAGCAGGAGGAAGAAGCCAGGGTACAGCTTATGGGAAACAGATTACCCCAAACGGGAAAGCCTGTTCAGGGCGCCGCTGCAAAAGAACAGGATCCTGTTCCAGAAAAAAGGAAACCCTCCTATAAGGAAAAAAGAGAATTTGAATTGCTGCAAAAGGAAATAGAGGCGCTGGAAGAGGAGAAAAAAACCATTACAGAAAAGCTCAGCAGCGATAGCATTCCCTTCGGGGAATTACAGCAGTTCTCTAACCGCATTGGCGAACTGTCGCAATTACTGGATCATAAGGAATTGCGCTGGCTGGAATTAAGTGAAAAAATGGAAAGCGCTTAAGATCGTACAATCCTGCCTATATTTCAAATTCCACGTTTAGTACAAACCCCTTTCCCGGCGCAGTATCCATATTTATTTTTCCCTGGTATAGTTCAATTCTGTTCCGGATATTTCGCAGCCCCATGCCATTGCCGTTGTCTATTGTAAGGTCGGCGCCTACGCCATCATCTGTAATTACCAGTAATACTTTATCTTCCATTTGCCCTATATGCACCGTAACATTACGCGCGCGGGCATGTTTTACAATATTGTTCAGTTGTTCCTGCACAATGCGGTACAGCATCAGCCGGTGTCCGTCCATCAGCCGGGTTTCATCAAGATGCTCTATGTCTACCCGGATCGTAACCGGCTGTACTTCTTCTATCGCCTCCGCCATGCTGATCAGGGAATGCTCAAGCCCTAATTCGGCAAGGAGCGGCGGGGCAAGATTTTTGGAAAGATTTCTCAATTCCTCAATTACCTTATCAATATATTCATTACTCTTCCTGAGCAAACCATCCCTGATCTTATCGTTTGCTATGGAATGCTCGATATACAATTTTACCACTCCCAGCAACTGGTTTACATTATCATGCAGTTCTTCCGCCAGCTTTTTGCGCTCACTTTCCTGTGTATCCATAACCGTACGGGCTAACTGCCGGCGATATATAATTTCCTTTTCTGCCAGTTGCTGCTGCAGGTTACGCTGTTCTGTAACATCATGCATGGATACGATCAGCCGGAAAGCCCTTCCTTCACTGTCGCGCAAAATAGAAAAGCAATCCGTTATGATTTTATAAGACCCGTCTTTGCAAATAAAACGATATTCGTTATTGATGGTTGTAACATGCGGAATTTGCAGCGCGGCATTCATCTTATCTGATATTTTGTCTTTATCCTCCGGATGAATATTATCCTTCCACCAGGTGTAGCCCTGTTGCAGATCCGTATCATCGTATCCAAACAGGAGCTTGATGTTGGTATTATAGTAAAGCTGACCGCTCAGTATATTCCAGTCCCACAAGCCTTCCATAGTAGCCATGCTCAGGATATTGTACCGTTTCAGGCTTTCCTCTAATTGCCTTTGCTCCTTTCTCCTGTTCGTTATATTTTCCAGCACAAGAATAAATACGGAAGTCCCCGATTTATCTTTTACTTCATTAATAGAAATATTACAAACCAGCTTTTCCCCTCCTTTACCGGTAATACCCGCAACATTTTTCATCCTGTTGAGTTTGCCCTGCTTCAGCAGCATATCCCAGTATTCCAGCTCAATATTATCTTCAGCTTTTATGATCAAACTATAATGCTGTTGCAGCAGCTCCGTTATTTCATACCCTGTTAATCCGCAAAAGAAAGGGTTGGCATAAAGAAATTCGCCATTATGATTTAAGCGGGCTATGCCCAGGCTGGTTTCCGATAAAATCGTTTCCAGCTCGGTGTGGTTAAATACAAGGGTATCGTATTTTTGCCTTAAATATTTACTGTTGCTGCGGATAATAAGATAAATAACCAATGCCGTTAAGCCCACGAAAGCTACCGCCTTAAAACTTTGCATATAATGATACAGCCTTATATTGCTTCCAAAAGCATGCAGCAGAAGATAATCGGTACTGAGTATCCATACCAGCGCTATAACAAGGAAGATAACTACAGCCTGAATGGTTGATAACGGGCGTCCTTTCATACAATTAATTTACCGGCAAACAGCACAGCCTGAAATTTATTATTAATTATTCAAATTAATAACTTATTTTTTATTTAACGCGCAATATACGCGGAAACATAAG
>CAYVEI010000092.1:0-15515 GCA_964450515.1 uncultured Terrimonas sp.
TCATAGCTGTAAACCTGAGCTTATAATAATTATTATCCCCGTCTTTAATAATATAGTACCTGTCTGTATTAATAGATGGAGCTGTAGTGGGCCCGCCACCCGCACGCCAGTCTGAGCCAATGAATCTTTGAGAAGTGCTGAATGTGAGCGCTGCAATATCTCCTTCCGCAAATGCATTATATGGTTTACTTGCAGTTTCAACCCTCGCTACCCCCACATTCCGGTTTTGAATCACAAAATCCTGGTAAGTATATGGTACTTCAACACCGATGTTAAGCGCATTCGAAAAATAGGTCCAAGCTATATCCCATTTTGTTTTTTGAGGCTCTACTTGTACGGCGCCGGTCTCAAAGGAAATATAGTTAAAGAAGTAGTCCGCATTTTTTGGAATATCAATTGAGGTATAAGAAGTAGCACCGATGTCGGCATGCTGCAGGGTATAGCCGCCGCTCCCATTACGGATGATCCGTATTTTTTTCCATCCCCTGTCTGGTGCGGGGTCACCAACTCCTTTTCCCCTGTTTACGATATATACCTTATTATCCGATGCCGTGGCGGAAATTTCGGCTATAGCTGTTTTAGCAAGATCGCCATCGGGGTAATCAATGTAAGCAAGCGCGGCAGGGCTCGGGTCATTCTGGTTAAAAATAACATCTCCCGAAAAACCGGTAGTATCTGCCGCCGTTACATCGTTCAGGTCATTCTTGTCAATTTGCTTTGCCATCATGGCGGTAGATGAATTCAGGATCACCCTCCAGTCATCACCGCTGTAAAAACCCAGGTCCCATTTGGTGCGCAGAACGGCCGTTTGACTATTGGCGCTCAGGTCAAAAAACACCTTATTGCCATAAGTGGCGCCGCCGCCATCGCCCGTAATGGCCGACCCGGAAGATATGATCTCGGCAAACTGCAGGGTAAATATATTGGTAGAGCCAATGATCACCGGTGAACCGGAAGATTCGATCTTAAAAACGATCTGCTCGCTGCCTTCCAACAGGATACCGGGTGTTTTGGTTAGCGTAAAGCTCGCTTCGCTGCTTCCGCTGGGAATGGTTAAAGACAGTGTGCCGGAAGAAGCGGCAGGCGTAGTGGTGAAATCGGTTGTATAGGCTACCCCCGTTGGCGTTATGCTGATGGTAACCGGTATATCGGTACCGGCTGCCCGGGTTAATTTCAATTTTACCGTTATATCCGGGGTAGCTGCTGCCAGGCCCTGGTTGCCGGATTCGAACTGCACCAGGTTATCGGGCAATGGCGCATCTTTTTTACGGCATCCTGCCGCCAATAAAAATAATCCAAGGGAAAACGCTAATCCTATCTTTAGTTTTGTGCTCAACATGTTATCGGGATTTTTATGATTATACAATTATTTTTTGTTCCAGTTAAAAGCAAGTCCCATAAACCAGGAGCGGCCATAGGCAATAGAAGAAACAGCATTTGAGGCATGTGCTCCCGTATCACCGGCAGTACTACTTACACGGGTTACATCAAAAAGATTGCGTACACCGCCATTTAAGGTCAGCAACCTGAATAGTTTTTTGTTGATGGTGATATCGGCCCAGTGATAGCCGCCGGTTTGCATCAGCCGTACTTCTTCCTTCCCGTCTACGGTGGCCAACTGGTAATACGGCAGCCTGCCGGTAAATTTGTAAAAGAGGTTTACATTCATCCCGATCTTTGGAAAAGTATAGCCTGCGATTGCATTTGTTTCCAGCGACCATTTAAAGGATGCGAGGGAAGGATCGTTGGCCTTATACCGGTTATACCTGCCCGTATAGGAAAATCCGAGTGAAGCATTGAAGTTGCGGTGAACCAGGCTGCCATTCAGCGTGGCACCACGCGTTTTATATTTATCAATATTACTGTACGTGGTAATCCGGTTATCGGAGGCGCTTTGCAAATAGCCGATCATATTGCTCACATCATTATAAAAGCCACTCAGCGAGGTGCTGATCCGCAACGATTCTTTTTGAATTGCAGTAAATGATAGCGACCCTGTAAAGCTATTGGAATACTCCGCCTGCAGTTCTGTATTGCCTATTATATCGTGACTGCCATCATGAAAATCGAAGTACAGCTCGCGGATAGACGGGGAGCGGAATCCCCTTGCATAAGCTGCCCGGAGATCAAGCCTTTCTGTTAACCCGAACTTTACATTCAGCGACGGGATAGCAGGCGGCGCATCGTACACGGAGTTGCTGACAAAACGTAACCCCGGGCGAATATTGAGCCTTTTTACAGGTGTGATCTCCGATGTAATAAAAAAAGCGTAGTCGTTTATTTGCTGAACGCCTGTTTTTATTCTTTCGCCATCACCATTTTCTATATTAATATCCACACCGGGTTGAAACGATACAACAGGCGACATCCTGTACAGCACTGTTCCGCGAAAAGTGAAGCCGTTGAAAGCAGACAAACTATGCGCGCCCGGCGCAGTGGCTACCCTTACATCACCGTCGGGGTAATATAATGTGGAATACACCTGCCTGGTGAAATGGGTGTAAGACGCTATGGCGTTTGCCGACAATTTGGGATTGAAAGTATAAGCTGCCTGCAATTGCTGCATCAGCCGGTCTGTAATGTATTCCTGGTCGAGCGCAGGCTGGCTGCCGGTTATATTAGCCGGGTTGGTAATGATCTCATCCAACCCGTCGAACCTGTAGTACACATTGAGCTTTGAGGTGCGATAGCCCACCATACCGTTACCAACGACCTGATCTTTTTTATGCCACAGCAATTCCCTGCCAACAGCCGAATCTTTCCAGCCACCAAATAAATTCCGGCCAATGCCACCATTAATATACCAGTTTTTATACGTAGCCGAACCGCCCACATACTGGTTATGTATGCCCTGCTGCAAACCATATTCTTTGCCAACGGTTTCTTCATGCAGCCTGGCATTTACAGCAAATTTTTCTTTTTTGGGTTTTTGTGTGATGATATTAATAACACCTGCCAGCGCATCTGCTCCATAGATCACCGACATTGGCCCCTCAATAATTTCGATCCTTTCAATGGAGTTTACCTCCAACTGGTTGATATTAATCTCATTGGAAGTTCCCTGCCGGCCAATCATGGGCACCCCGTCAATCAATATCTTTACATTTTGACCAGACAGGCCCAGCATATTAATGTCTGAACCGCCTGTGGCGGCGTCCTGCGAAAAACGGATGTTCAACTGGTTGCTGAGCACATCCTGCAGTTTGGAGGCAGCCTGCTTTTGTATCTGCTCTTTTGAAATGACCCTTACCTGGTAAACAGAATTTTTTACGGATTGTGGCTTGTATTGCCCGGTTACCACTACTTCCGCCAGTTCTTTTGCAGCCGTAGTGTCTTGCTGCGCAAGCACTGTATTAACCAATAATACAATTCCGGTAACAAAGTATATCTTCTTTCTCATAATTCATGAATAGCTGCTGCAAACCCCGGTTTAAAAGATGGTATATTAAAAAAAGTAGTGCTACCCGTAACCCAGTTGACCGGGATTTTTGCAAATGTGTGACAGAATTACCATTTGGCTTTACGCAGAAGGGAAAACTATTTACGAAAGGAGGAAACTGACATTAGTATGACAAAGAGGGAAGTCTGCAAAGCACCGAGAACCAAATGACAAGAACCATGTGAATAAAATCCGAAAATTTAAATTTCGAAATCCGAAGCCAAGCAACCATAAACAATAAATCCAACATTGAAACAGATTTTTCCCTGCAACCTGTAACTTGCAACCTGTGTAGTACTCACCACTCACCATTCAGGTATTTATCCTGTCGTTGACAGTTACTCACCTGATTACTGATATCTTTTTATACCCATATACACAATGCCTGCACCCGCTTTGGCAGCAGTAACCCCTTAACAGGTGATATAGCTCTGTAAAAACCCAATTATTATGCTCCCTATAATAATGCAATCCCTCTATCAGCATTTCCTTCTGTGCCGGGAATTGATAGCCCTTTGCCATTTTGATATCGTGGTTGATCTTCTCAAGACAACTTTTACATAAGCAATCGAAGCTTGTGCGCAATAAAAAATCCTGTGTTGCTTCACTCAACTCCACGGTGCTACATTGACAGTTTGCAATGTCGCCCGACCTGCAGGTAAAACGGCTGTTGCATTTAGGGCAATATTTTTCTTCGTGCTTTTCCATTACTTCAACTAAAAAAATAACAGGCTACTGTATGTACACAATTGCCTGTTATTAAGCTTATAAAACATTTTCGCCTACAGACAGCCGTAAGGCGGTAGCAGCTTCCACCATCGCTTCCAGCGCTTTTTTAGTTTCCTCCCAATGCCTTGTTTTTAATCCGCAATCGGGGTTTACCCAAAGCTGTTCGGCAGGGATAACAGCTATTGCTTTTTCCATCAGCGCAATTATTTCATCTTTTGAGGGAACCCTGGGCGAATGAATATCATATACACCCGGGCCGATATCATTGGGGTACCTGAAATCCGAAAACGCATTCAGCAGCTCCATTTGCGAACGCGAACACTCAATGGTAATTACATCGGCATCCATCTCTGCAATATTTTGAATGATGTCGTTAAACTCGGAATAGCACATGTGGGTATGAATTTGCGTTTCATCTTTTACCCCGCCTGCTGTAATACGGAACGCGCGAACGGCCCATTGCAAATACTGCTGCCAGTTCTCTTTTCGCAAGGGCAATCCTTCCCTGATGGCAGGCTCATCAATCTGTATGATTTTTATTCCCGTTTTTTCCAGGTCAGTAACTTCATCGCGTATGGCCAATGCAATTTGTGTGCAGGTTTCGCTCCTTGGCTGGTCGTTACGTACAAAGCTCCATTGCAGAATGGTAACCGGTCCCGTAAGCATTCCTTTTACCCATTTATCTGTTAAAGATTGCGCATAAGCCGTCCATTTCAGCGTCATGGGCGCCGGGCGGCTCACATCGCCATATATGACGGGTGGCTTAACGCAGCGGCTGCCATAGCTTTGCACCCATCCGTTTTTGGTGAATACAAAACCATCTAATTGTTCGCCAAAATATTCCACCATATCATTACGTTCAAATTCACCATGCACCAACACATCTATACCCGTTGCTTCCTGCCACCGGATAGCTTCCGCCGTTTCTTTCGCGATGCGTTCGTTATACTGTTCCTGCGTAAGCGTTCCTTTTTTAAGCGCTGCCCTCCAGCTTCTTACTTCGGTAGTTTGCGGAAATGAGCCGATGGTAGTGGTAGGGAACAACGGCAGTTGCAGCGCTTCCCGTTGTTTTATTTTTCGTACAGCAAAAACATTTTCACGCCGGTCATCCTTTGCCGCGATGGCGTTAACCCTTTGCTTTACCTCCGGGTTGTGAATGAGTGATGATGTGCTGCGGCTTGCATTGGCGCGGATATTTTCCTGCAATTTAACATTAGCTGCCACCGTATCTTCCCCGCCTGCCAGTTGCTTTAATGTTACCACCTCATCTGTTTTTTGTTTGGCAAAAGCAAGCCATTGCTTTATTTCAGGGGTCAATGTCTGTTCATCTGTTTCCATGTCCAGGTCGCAGGGCGAATGCAACAGGGAGCAGGAAGGCGCTATCCATATCCTTTCCCTCCCGATCTTTTCAACTGCTTTACTGATGAGTACAAGCGATTGCTGAAAGTCATTTTTCCAGATATTCCTCCCGTCAACAACGCCTAAGGATAGATGGGTTTTTGCCTTTACAAAATCGGTTGACAGGATATCGTCCAACTGCAAGGGGCAGCGTACCAGGTCGAGGTGTATGGTTTGTACCGGAAGACTTAACGCGGTTTGCAGGTTTTGCCCGTAACATTCAAAGTAGCTTGCCAGGATAATGTGCAGGTTGGGAAGCTTTTGCTTTATTTCGCGGTAGGTTTTTATAAATACCTCCTGCTCTTTTTCAGAAAGGTTCAGGGAAAGGCAGGGCTCATCTAACTGCACATAGTGCGCATTGCTTTCATCCAATTGCTTTAACACTTCAAGGTAAACAGGCAATAAACGGCCGATCAGCTCAAGCCGGTGAAAGCCTTCTTCTTTTTCTTTGCCTAACAACAAATACGATACCGGGCCTAACAATACGGGCTTTGCATTAAATGCCGCCTGTTTTGCTTCCCTGAATTCACTGAGCGTTTTATTGCAGTACAGGCTGAATTTTTGGTTGGCTGTAAACTCCGGAACGATATAATGGTAATTGGTATCAAACCATTTTGTCATTTCCATAGCGGTAATGTCAAAGCCATTTTGCTGGTAGCCTCTTGCCATGGCAAAAAGCAGGTCAATATCCGGCAATTGCTTCTTTTCCATCAGCGTATGATACCTTTCCGGGATGGCGCCCACCATCAGGCTGGTATCCAGCACCTGGTCGTAAAAAGAAAAATCATTGCAGGGAATCAGGTCTATGCCTGCGTCTTTTTGCAGTTGCCAGTTTTGCAGGCGAATGGCTTTTCCTGTTTGCAGCAGTTGCTGCACGGGCAGCTTCCCGGCCCAGTATTGTTCGGAAGCTTTTTTAAGTTCACGCCGGCCGCCTATCCTCGGGTAGCCTAAGTTGTGCGTTTGCATGTTTGTTGCTTTTTAATTGATAAAAGATCAGTTAAAAGCTCTTGCCAAACCTCCGGTGCTTTGTAAAATAAAGAGAGAGGGAAGTAGTATGCACAGCATTCTTTATACAGACAGTAAGCTGCCCGCATAAATTAAAATGTGCACCAACTGACCGCCTGCTTTATACCACGAAAGCATTGTCAATACGATAAAGGCAGGTCTCCTGGCTTGTAACATTTTTACCATCCTTCCCGTAGCGCTTTAGCGTCACAGTGGATATCTGCGGGTAAAAATCTTTTGCGTTACTTACAGTTGCGGGACAGCTTGTGATTTGCACACAATTCCCTATTAATCCCACCAATGGCGGGAACCTTTTTCGTTTGATGAAGAAATTGAGTAAAGAACTTATGAAACGCAAATATACGACACCAACTGATATTACCAGATCCGTTATCCGGGAGAGACAATTAGGGCTTGCTATCTTTTTTATTCCTGGTTTACGGGTAATCTCGACATCACTACCCTTTCTGCCAGTTCTGTGCCGGCCTGCACAAGCGGGTTGAACAGGGTATTAACGCCGGCGGCCTTCAATATCGCAGCCTGCGCTTCCGACTCCGTTACCGCGCTAATGGCGCCAACAAATCCTCTTTTACGGAGTGTTTCAATGATATTGAGCTTCGCCGCCTCTTCCCGTATAGCCACCACTACACCCTGTAATTCATCTATAGCTAAGTTTTCCCAGAGCGTTTTGCTGCTGGCATCACCGTAAAGTACCCTTCTTTTAACAGACCGGTGTTTTTCCAGCACGCCGGGGTCCGTATCAAAACCCACTACTTTTTTCCCGCTTTTAGACAGGTAGTCGTAAGCCGCTGTTCCTGTTCTGCCCATACCCACCACAATAAAATTGGCAACGCCAATAGAATTAGGTTCCGCGTCACTGCGCGCTTTTTTCCTTTCGAACCGTTCTAAAAAATGTTGCAGCCGGTTGTAAATAACATTCGCTTTTTTGTTGATCGGCGCTCCCACCAGGAACGACAATGCCACCGTGGTGGCCAGCGTAAGGAGCAGCGATTCGGGCAGCAGGCCTGCACTGATGGCAACCGCGCCTGTAATGAGCGCGAACTCGCTGAAGCTGGCCAATGATGTGGCAGTAAGGAAAGCGGTACGTGCCCTAAGGCGAAAGCCGGTGAGGATCGTAAAAAAGATGCCCACTCTTACAGGCAGGAACAGCACGAGCACCGAAGCATATGCCAGGTCGCGCCAAACGGGTGTTCCCGTAAGCCCTATCTTCAGGAAGAACCCGATCAGAAAGGCCTCACGTAATCCCCATAGCTTTTCTGTCATTTCATCCGACTTCTCTTCACCGGCATGCAGCACGCCAAAACAAAAAGCACCCAGTTCGGAGCTCAGGTGCAGCGACTCAAAGAGGAAGGCTCCTGTTAATGCCATGAATATGCCGTACAACATCAGCAGCTCCGCATCTTTAACGGAACGAAGCAGCCATACGGCCACCGGTTTAAGCAGGGGCAGCAACAGCAGCGCCAGCGCCCAGGGTGATGGCGCTTTAAGACCGGTAAAAGCGAGGATGCCGATCAAAATAATATCTTCCATAACGAGGATGCCAATCGCCAGCCTGCCATGATAGGATTCGAGCTCTCCTTTATCTTCAAGACCCTTAGCGGCAATAACGGTACTGGCTACTCCAAGAAGGATGGCCAGCAGGATGGTTTGCGACATGGGAAAGCCTGCTGAAATACCGATCACGAAGAACAAACCAGAGAGCACCACCACACTGATCGCAATTTGCAACAACCCCGATACAGCCACCTCGGGTTGAAGGAAATTCTTTAAGCGGATCTTCAGCCCAAGGGTAAACAGCAGGAGTATGACTCCGGTATGCGACAGTTGATCTAAAACAGCCGAACTGCTGTAATGAAATGCGGCCAGGATAAATCCCCCTGCCAGGTAACCCAGCAACGGTGGGAGTCCAAGCTTTAAAAAAACATAACCAAGAACAAAAGCAACAGTGATAAAAAGGATCGCTTCCATAGTCATTTGTTTCCGGACCTGATCATAAGAAGATGATTAAGCAAACAGCCTCAGTGTCAGGGGTTGCATAGCCGCCCACGTAACCTTTCCATAGCAAACCCCACCGCAACAGATGGCGGGCAGGCTACCGCGTAAAGTTAAGCGCTGCATGCCGTTTTTCATGACTGCTATCCTATCTGCTCTTTGAAGTTACGTAATGCCATGAGCCCGAAATTAAATAATCTCAGCCATTAAATATAATCCCCACCTTTACTATGGAAAGGCAGGGATTCACGGTTTAGGAAAAGATATCAAACTGCTTCTTTTTTCATTTTGATTCCGTTTCTAATGAGCGTACTTTTCTGAGTAGCTCCGACCGCACTTCGGTGCGTAATGCCTTTGCCTTGCTGAATGCAGCAGGATTGGCGGTACTGTACTTCTCCCAGTTTACTTTGTCCTGCCTGTCAAACATCCCCGGATCATTATAAAAACGAAAGATGGAATAATCATGAAGCACATTTGCACCGGAGGGAAACATCAGCCTGCTAAAACTAAAAGCGCTTTCGAAGCCATTTTTAATAAGATCCTGGTGAATAGGCTTCCAGTCCTTTATTTCCAATGATTCGTAAGCGACCTGTTTGCCCGGCGCCGCCTTCATTTCAGTAATGATCATGTATTGCGGCATATGCCCGTTTAACCCGGTTTCGTACAATATCTCATAGATATCAGAACGGAGAAAGTCGCGCGATGCGTTTGCTGCTGAAAATATGTGGTTCAGCGAATCATCCGATGCCCCCGGGAATAGCTGATGAACGTCAATCTTATCGTAAGAATCAAGGATATCACTAAAGCGTGGATACACGGTTGCCACTACATACTGATAGGCGGCGTTCATATTGTACGGAGCCGTCACTTCCCATACCGACCAACTGAATATGGAGCCGGCTTTCTGCCGGTGCTGGTGTATGTTTTTCCATAAGCTTTCAGCCTGCAGGTAAGCATTTTCATTACCCTGCTTAACATGCATGTACTCCAATACCAGGTATGCCTTATTTTGCGCGCCTGCACCAAATATCATAACGCAGGTTATGATGGTGAATAAAAAAGGGACTTTTGCTTTCAATTTTTTATTTTGTTTTATGTGAAGCATTTATTTAAAACTGTTCCTGGTCTGAACTTCAATTCATTTTACTTATTCCGCTACCAGTTGATAAATTTCATCCGAATGGTGCGATCCGGCTACAAATAACGATCTCCACAACTTGCCAAAGGCATTTGCTTCTTCTTCAGTGCCCCAGCCTTTATGTTCTTTTATGATCTCAGCTCTTTTGTTAAATGACTTCTCAATATCATCCCAGCTTTTGAGCTCAAAAATGAAAATGATCTCCCTGCTATCGTGTCCCCACCAATGCCTTATGATTTTAGTACTAATGAAATAAGGATTGGGATCCATTATTCTTTCCTTCCATATCCGCAGAACTGAGTCTATGTTAATTTTCATATTGGCTTCGGTGGCATTTAAATACATAGTTTGCATGATCAGCGGCTTAGACTGGGGTTTTTCCTGTGCATACAGGTTGAAACAGGTGAGGAGCAGTAGCGGCAGTACAAAAAGCTTAACTTTCTTCATGAATGGTAATTTTAAGTAGTGGATAAATCTGCCTTAAAACTACACATGAAGCGGGCGGGAGCCTTATACGAATCGCGCAAATTCGCGGATAATTCGCGCATTTTACCTGCTAACTATTGTTTTAGCCCATACCGGAAAGGAGAAACCGTTTTATTCGGTCTTTTTTGCTTCGGAAGGGGAATAGCCAAAATGTATTTTAAAAACCCTGGAAAAATAAGCGGGGTCTGAAAAGCCGGTGTCGTATGCAATTTCAGCAATAGTAGCACTGTTCTTTCTCAATAATACCAGTGCCCGCTGCATCCGCACAGACCGTATGAACGCTACCGCTGATTGATTGATGATCGCTTTCAATTTCCTGTTAATCTGGGAGGCACTCATGCCGAACTCATGGGCCAGTTGTTCTACAGAAAATTGCTCATCACTGATATGCGCTTCCACGGTGTCAAGCAACCCCTGCATAAACAGACTGTCTTGCGAAGTAACCGTTATTTCACTTGGCTTTACTACCAGTTTTTTGCTGAATTTTGAGCGCAGGCTGTTGCGCAGCGCTATTAAATTATGTGCGCTTATCAGTAATTCCTTTGCGTTAAAGGGTTTTATAAGATAGGCATCCGCACGGTTCTCCAAACCGGTTAGCTTATCAGCATCATCCGCACGGGCGGTGAGCAATATAACCGGAACATGGCTGGTACGGTGGTCTTGCTTTAAAAGACGGCATAATTCAAAACCATCTCTTCCGGGCATCATGATATCACTAATAACCAGGTCTGGAATTTGAGCAACCGCCTTGTCGTAACCTTCATTTCCATTAGTAGCTTCGATGATATTATACGCGTCAATCAGCTTTTCACGGATATATTTCCTTACGTCAGCCTGGTCTTCCACAATTAAAACCACCGGCAATGCCTTTCTTAAAGGGGCGTCGTTTCCTTTTTCTTCAACCTCATTTTCTTCAGCAGCCGGCATTGCTGCAAAAGGCGCCGCTTCATTGTACTTCCCCAAGGTTGTTTTTTTATTGAGGGGAAGATAGCAACGGAAGGTTGCGCCTTTGCCGGGATCGCTTTCGGCCATAATGCTGCCCCCATGCATTTCAACCAATTCTTTTACCAGTGAAAGCCCTATCCCAGTTCCTTCGTACTGCCTGTTAGATAAATCATCCACCCGGTAGAAGCGGTCAAAAATAAAGGGCAGATGGTCTGGCTCAATACCTGCGCCATTGTCTTCTACTTTCAGCTCAAGGAATGTTCCATGCTTCTCCGGCAGGGTAAGGCTTACTGTAACGTTACCGTCGCGGGGTGTGAACCGCATAGCATTGGAAATGAGGTTGTATAATATTTTCTCTATTATATCCCCGTCAAAATAAAAACGAAGAGAAGCGTCTTCTAAATCCTGCTGCAGGAACCCGGCATCGGCAACCTTAAGCGTAACACCTCTTTTTTCGGCTAAAGAAGAAAATGAATTCACCACTTGCTTTACAAAAGGAAAAATGTTTTCTTTATTTGTATTAACCGGGTAATCACCGGCATCCAGTTTCGACAGGTCGAGCAGTTGATTGATGAGCCGCAGCAGGCGTTTGGAATTCCTGTACATTTCCGGAAGCACTTTCCGGAATTGCTTATCGTTACCGTTTTGCAACAGATCTTCCAGCGGGCCAATGATCAGGGTAAGCGGCGTTCTGAATTCGTGTGAGATGTTGGCAAAAAATTTCGATTTTAAATGATTAAGCTCCGCCAGTTTTTTAGAATGTAAAAACTCAAACTCCAGGCGGTGCTTTAGTTCCAGCTTTTTATTGTTGTATTGCCATATATAATACAGAACCGCCATTATAGTCATCACATACAAAAGGTAGGCAACCCGGGTCTTCCACCAGGGCGGTGTAACAATCAAAGTAACAGACGTACCGGCTTCATTCCACACACCGTCATTATTGGAGCCTTTAACATGTAATATATATTTGCCGGGGCTCAGATTGCTGAAAGTAATAACCCGCTCCGTTCTGAGCGGGATCCAGCTTTCGTTAAAATGCTCCAGTTGGTAAGTGTACTGATTCTTATGCGGTTCTGTATAATCGAGCGCTGCCACCTCAAAAGAAATGATGTTCTGCCAGTATGCCAGGGTAATTGTTTTTGTTTCCGATACAGGGTGTTGCAGCAACGCGCCTTCTTCTGCCGGCAATACGGGATTATTGAAGAGCAGTAAACCGGTGAATACAACCGGTGGAATATACGGCGAAGGTTTTATCTGGTTGGGGTAAAATGCGTTAAACCCCCGTATACCACCAAAATACATTTCGCCATCCGGGCTTTTATAATAAGCATTAGCATTAAATTCATTGCTTTGTAACCCATCGCTGATATCATAATTCCGGAACGCTATGCGCTCCGGGTTGAATTTTGACAGGCCTTTGTTAGTGCTTAGCCAAAGGTTCCCGCTTTGGTCTGCAAGCATACCGTACAGCACATTGTTGGGCAACCCGTTTTTAATGGTATAATGCGTGAACGTTCTGGTGTGAATATCCAATTTATTCAGCCCGCCGCCGGCAGTGCCAACCCATATATATTTTTCAGGATAAGCCGGATCGGCGAGCAGGGAACGCACTTCATTAAAGCTCAGGCTGGTTATATCTTCCGGGTCATTCACATAGGAGGTAAATGCATGTTTCGCCGTATCAAAATACAATAAGCCATGCGGGGTACCTAACCAAAAATTACCCTGGCTGTCCGGGAGTATATCACCATAAGCGGGTTCAGAAAAGGGGTTATCCGGGTTAGCTTTAAAATAATACGGCGTAAACGTTTCGGTTGTTACATCAAACTGTATAAAAGCGGAGGCGGTCAGCAGCCATATTTTATTTTTATTTTCCCTGAAGCTTTTAAAGATGCGCTTATCCGCAATATTATCCGCGAAATCACCGTAAAAACAATCCTTCAAAACACCCGTTTGTATATCAAACAGTGCCAGCCCCTTATTATACGCCACCCATGCTTTATTATCGCCGGCATCAATGATCGAATATACAACGCCTATGTTACTCCCCTTTACCTCAGACAGGCTGCCGGTTTGTAAATGGGAAAGAAATAATCCATTGTTGGCGCCAATCAATAAAATATTTTTTTCAGGAAATTTGCAAAAGGAACGTACGCTTAGGTTTGTGGCATTGAAAAAATTATCGTCCGAAACAAACTGCGGGTAGGGGAACCTGTTATTACCTGCACTAAACTTACTTAACCCGTATCCGTTACTCCCTCCCCAAATGCTGCCATCCCGTGCACAAAAAACACTCAGTATCCTTCCTTCCTGCACACTGCTATTATCGGCAGCATCATGCTTTAACAACCGTAAAGTTTGCTTTTCCACATTAAAAATGCCAATACCGCCAAACATGCCCAGCCAGCGTTCGCCGGGGCTGTGGCTAATGGAAACGTTACTGCAAACAGAAAGCACATGACCATCATTATTATAGGCACTCACCGGATCGAAATAGGTAACTTTGCTGCGCCCGCTGTCGAGCAGGAATAAGCCCGTTTGCGTTCCAAACCAAAGGTTCCTGTTTTGATCCTCGAAAATAGCCTTGCCTCCCATTTTAAAAAGACCGTTTCCCGGAAGCCGTTTTCCGGGCAGGCTGTACCGGATCAGGTTACCCTCTGCTTTTTTACCGGCCTGCCATAACGGGTAACGGGGAGAAGCAAAAACTAACCTGTTTTTTGAAAGATCAGCTACCCTCATACCTTCACCTGAAGTTGTTGAAACCCATAAATGCTGACGATAGTCAACAAAAATGGATAACACAAAGTCATCGCTGATACTCGTTGAATCATTTTCAACATGGCTGAAATGCTCCGCCTTCATATGTTGCAGGTGCGGACCAGTTTGCTGAGCGGCTATTCTGTATATGCCATTTCCATAGGTACCCACCCATATATTACCTTTTGCATCTTCGGTGATAGCGCTTATTTGCTGCGTTTTGTTTTCTGGTCCGATAGAAAATACAGGAATAAATTTATCATTTTGCCTGTCGTAAAGATTTAAATCGCCGTTAAATACACCTATCCAAAGCCTGCCCTTACTATCGGAAAACAGGGAAGTAATATAGTTACCTGAAATGGATTGCTGGTCAAAAGGGTCATGCCGGTAAGCGGTAAACGAATACCCGTTAAATTTATTCAACCCGTCTTTGGTACCAAACCACATAAACCCCTGTGCATCCTGTGTAATGCAATTGACCATGCCCTGGGAAAGCCCGTCATCAATTGTAAAATGCCGGAACCTGTAATTATACTGCTGGGCGTTAAGGATTGCGCTTTGTAAACAAAGTGAAATAAGAAGGCAGACCGCTTTCAGCAATTTTGGCAAAATACAGGTTTTATTTGTTGAAACACCAGATAGTACGACCTGTTATATATCAGCAACAGAAAGGCTAAGGTGATGCAGCGCATTTCAAAAGAGACGGGAAAGGATCAAATATAAACCATTTTTAAATATAAAACAATCGTCCTATTTTACTCAATGTCGCAGTTAGTGTCAGCTTTGTTTGTACCAATTGATAAACAGAAGTGTTAGCAGGTTTAAAAAGCCGTGGTTTTACTTGCAGACTTCCCATCAGCCCTACCAAACTAAATAAAAATATTTGAATGTTTGTTGGGTAGAATGACTGCTAACGGTAGGCTTGGCGATGGCCTGGCAATTTATAATGTTAAGCCTGGAATCAAAGCAGATTGAAAAACTACAGCCAAAGATAAATACAAAAAGCTGCTTGCCAAACCTTTTGTTGTACGTTCGCCCTTCGTTCTGGTTTGCCAAACTAAATGCTGTTTCCAGCTAAGCAGGGTTTGTTTGCTTAGTATTTAGAGACTTTGAACCACTTGCATAAAATCGTTCCTGCTCCAGTGGCCTGTTATTTTTCCGTCTTTTAAAATATCTATTTCAATTACGTTCATTTCTACTTTTTTCCCTGTGGGCATTTTTTCCATAAATTCTCCTGTATGGGTTGCAGTTATTGTTTTTCTCAAAGAAACTTTATCGCCTTCTCCCAACACTTCGTGAATTTGTACGGAAACATCTGAAAAGCCTTTATGAAAACCGATAATGAATTGAATCATTACACTTGCATCTGTCGGTGCGTTGGGTGGAGCAGTATGATTTACAAAATCACCTGCCAACAACTCTTTTGTAATTTCTGTATTTCCTGATTCAAAAAATTCTTTATTGAATTTGATAACCACTTGTTTATTTTTTTCTACTGTCATTTTTTTTGATTCTTTTAAATTATAGTTTGATAAAATTTAAAAGTGACAGGGTAGCCATTTTTCGCCAGGCGTGCGGCAACTGTCTTACCAATATTACCTG